>DYQV01000340.1 GCA_020719105.1 Rikenella microfusus | reverse complement strand
ATTTTGTGGAATAGCTTAATCGTCAGGATTATTCATGAATAATCCGGGTTAATTCATGGAATAAGCCTCAATTTTAAGGCTGAATTCATCATTAATAAATTTATCCTTCAATTCTTTAAATATTGATTTTGAACCGTAATTTACATTCCACTGGGTGCGGTCAAGAATAAACTCTTCGCTGGTAGCCGAAACATTTCCTTCGGCTACTGTTACTTTGGCTTTAAACGAAATTCCTTTAGTTATTCCCTTCATGGTTAAATTTCCGTTAATGGTATGCGTATATTCCGGCACATCGTTCAATGCTTCAACGGAAGCTATAACAAACTTTGCTTCCGGGAAAGAATCCACATGAAAAAAATCGGCTGATTTTAAATGTCCAACCAATTTAGCATTCATTTCAGCATCAGGTATATCAAGGTCAATTATAGAATTCATGTCAATAATGAATTCACCACCCACCAGTTTTCCATTATTAATAAGGAATTTTCCTCCTTCTTTAATCCGGATAAGACCATTGTGTTCACCACCCGGTTTACTTCCTTTCCAAAATATCTTTGTCTGATGGTTACAGGCTGTTGCATACTGCCCACCTTCGGTTTCATGAACCTGGTTTTCGGCTGTTGCTTCTGTTTTAGCCCCTTTGGGTGACTGGTTGCATGCCGTGGCTATTAATGCCATGAAAGCAAAAGCATAAAAAAAGTTTTTTTTCATTTCAATCGGTTTAATTTATGAATAAGAATTAGTTTCAAATAAATTCAAATAATATCCACAGTATTACTGGACATTAATCAACTTTGTTTTGTTGAAACCAATAACGGTCTTATTTTGTTTAGGCAGGAATTTAGATAAGTATAAAAGGGTTATAAATTTGAACTATTGAAACCATCAATTGAAGTGTTACATAAAAACAATATCTGTAATTACCTCCGTTTTAGCTTCTTCATTGAGTCGATTCATGAGCGGCAGCTTTATTAACGTTAACTCGTGCCGAATGACTGATGAATTTAAAACCACAAACAATTTACGATCTTTAATATAAATATCTTTGGTAGCTCTTGATATAGTTCTACCAACCATATTCTCCCAGTTGGAGACAATACTTACCTCTTTTAGTTTTTGGTTCATTTTCAGGGCTTTTACATATTCCTGAAGAACTTCTTTCAGTGGTTGTGTATTAGACCTCTTCATAAATTCTTTTTAGTTGAGAATTTTCAACATGAAAATGAAAGTATTCCCCTTCAATTTGCCGTAAAACACTACCAATCCGAGCCGGATTGGTATCTGTGATAAAAATTTGTCCAAAATTATTTTGGGCTACTAATTTTATTATTTGCTCTACCCTATTGCTGTCGAGTTTATCAAATACATCGTCGAGTAATAAAATGGGTTTAAAACCACATAACTTATAAATATATTCAAATTGAGCAAGTTTTAAGGCTACTAAATAGGACTTTTGTTGCCCCTGTGAACCTAATTTGCGGATTGGGTAATCGTCCAGTAAAAGTTCTAACTCATCTTTATGGATTCCCTCCGTTGTGTAGCGGACCAATTTATCCTTTTCGCGGGTTTCTTTCAGTAACAACTTTAGATTATTTTCCAGTAAGGGGGAGAAATAATTAAGGGCAACTTGCTCTGAACCACTGGTAATGTGGCTAAAATATTTTTGAAATACCGATATGATTTCTGACAAAAAAAACTTCCTTTTTTCAAAAATATGCTGTCCAGTTTCAGCTAATTCAACATCGTATAATTCAAGAACTTCTTCATCAATATACCCCGAATTATTCAGTTGTTTTAGCAAAAAGTTCCGCTGCAAAAGCACCCTATTGTATCGCTGCAATTCATAGAGATATTCCCGGTCAAATTGCGAAATAATACCATCAACAAACCTTCGTCGCTCCTCGCTTCCCCCAATAATAAGGTTGCTATCGTACGGCGAAATTAGAACCAAGGGTATTAATCCAATATGATCGGCTAGCTTATCATATTCCTTTTTATTGCGTTTAAATTTTTTGCGTTTGTTTAATTCAAAACCGCAATAAATCAAATCATTGGATCCGTTTATCTGATAATTTCCATTTATTACAAACAATTGCTGTGAGTGCTTAATGGTCAGTGAATCGTTGGAGGTTAAAAAACTTTTACAAAATGATAAGTAGTAAATAGCATCCAGTAAATTGGTTTTGCCAACGCCGTTATTACCTGTAAAACAATTGATCTTTGAAGAAAACTGCACTTCAAGGTCAGAATAGTTTTTAAAATTCACGAGCGAAAGTCTTTCCAGATACATGGAAACAAAGATAGCTAAAATAGGACTGATTCAAATTTTCAATAAATAAAAATCCTCCCGGAGGGCTCCGGAAGGATTGTCTGCTCCTTTTTAAAATACTAGCATTAATAAAAAAGAAAACTAATTTTGAGTGAGCTAATTTCAAATAAATCAACTAATTATTCAAATAGAGCTCATTGGTTTAATAAATAGTAAAATATTCGCTAGTATTTATGGGAGCGCTCTTCACTTGTTTATCTTTAATTCATTCAATTAATGAAATTTTATTTTCACTTTTGTTAGGCCCAAATGTAGTAAACGAATGTTTTCAAAATAGGAGGAATGTGTTTTCGATAGGATTCAACAGGAAAGAAGGGTCATTTAATAAGAATCAGCGATTCGAAGCAAACTTATCCTAATGCTTCAAACATTTCTAGAAGCTTTTGTTTTTTACGTTGACTCACTGGAATCTGGGTTTTATCGGAAAGGACAATGAATCCACCCTCTTTCTTATCGAAGCGGGATATGCACCGTACATTTATCAAGTGCGATTGATGAACTCTGAAAAAGCCATAGCCACTCAACATTTCGTCATATTCTTTCAGTCCCTTTGAAATAACAATCCGTTCACCGTTATTAAGAAAAAATGAAGTGTAGTTATTGTCAGCTTCGCATCTGACAATATCCTGTATTCCAATTAAATAAATGCTATCGCTGGTTTTTAAGACAATTTTTTTATCATCCTTTTTCTGGTTTTCCAGATTGTGAATAAAAGCATCCATCTTAATTTTATTGTTATCATTGTCGTTGATAACTCTTTTTATGGCAACTTTTAATTCCAATGGATTCACCGGTTTTAAAATGTAATCAAAAGCGCTAAATTTTATTGCTTTAATAGCGTATTCATGATGGGCTGTTACAAATATGACCTTGAACTGGAATTTTTTTAAGAAACTCAGCACGTCAAAGCCAGTGCCATCCGGCAAATCAATATCTAGAAAAACTAATTCAGGTTTCACCTCATCGATTAATTCAATGGTTTGCTTCACCGATTCAGCCTGACCCACTATAGTAATTTCAGGATAATAGTCCAGCAATATGCTTTCCAGTGATTGTCTGGCATATAATTCATCGTCAACTATAACAGCTCTCATTTGAAAATATGTCTTGCGATCAGGTAATTTAAGATGCCAAATATAAATATTCTTGAAGGAATTTCTTGGTTCTATAAAATTTCAATAAATTTTTACTATTAACCCGGATTATTCATGAATAATCCTGACGATTAAGCTATTCCACAAAATT
>DYQV01000339.1 GCA_020719105.1 Rikenella microfusus | reverse complement strand
GTTTAGTGGGTTTTTATTTGCTGGTTTAAATGATATAACAAGGATTAATTGACTTTTTAAATTACTCCGTCTTCTATCATCAAAACAATGTTTTCAATTTCAGCATCTTCACCATACGGGTCGTAGGTACTTTTTAGGTTTGACCCAAAAATTCGGGCCACTCCTTGCCAAAAAGTGGCCGAAAAATCGCCCCGATATTCCTTTACCAATTCATAGGAAGTGTTCCCAATTTCTCGGTACACCAACTTTATTAAAATTTTCCCTTGGCTGAAAGTAAGTTTTCGTAACCCATCTTCGTATTTACGGAACATCTCTTTTTCATATTCCTTGATGTATTTTTTACGGGCTTTTTCTGACTCAATATGCTCCAAACTGTCATTCATAATCTGCAATTCATTGCGGGCAATGAGAGCAAACGGGTAGGCTTTTTTTACGTTTTTCATCAGGCGGGTATATTGGCGCTGCTGCCTATGTGATGTAAAATTTCTTTTGGGAAATACTTTTACTTCTCTGATATCGATATGAGGAAGGGTATCAACTCCAATTATTATGCTTCCTATAATTTTTGCAGTATCGTTAGCAAGTCGCTGGGTAAATCCATAAAAGCTGAAGCTCATAAGTGCCGACAGAATTGCAACTTTTTTCATCATTAATTTATCTCTATCAAATGTGTTACAAAATTAACAGGGAATTTTGTATTAAAACGCTTACTTATCAATTATGTTGCCATTTAAACCTCTCTTGGAAATTTACCTTTTTAAAAATGCTATTTTTGTATTTAAAATAGTAATTTTTGAATTATGGAATTGCATGCAATTGATTGTGGAAATATGATGGTGGATGGAGGGGCGTTGTTTGGGGTTATTCCAAAAACCATGTGGAGTAAAAAGTACTCCTCCGACAAGAGCAACCGATGTAATATTGTGATGAGGAGTTTATTGGTAATTAACGGGGATAAGAAAATACTTATTGACTCCGGGAATGGGACTAAACAAGATGC
This sequence comes from Rikenella microfusus, assembly GCA_020719105.1. Taxonomy (GTDB): domain Bacteria; phylum Bacteroidota; class Bacteroidia; order Bacteroidales; family SZUA-534; genus GWE2-40-63. The sequence continues at coordinate 2,577 of DYQV01000339.1, read as the reverse complement.
CGAATTTTTTAAGTACGATTTTCTGAATGGAGAGGGTGAATTGATGAAATCGATCCGTGCGGCTGGTTATTCGCCGGATGATATTACCGATGTGGTACATACACACTTGCATTTCGATCATTGTGGAGGAACTTTAACAAAAGACCGGAATGGAAAAATAGTATCTGCTTTCCCTAATGCCGATTTGTGGGTAAGTCGGGTGCATTGGGATTGGGCCGTAAGACCCAACAAAAGGGAAGCTCCCGCTTTTCCGGCAGAGAATATTTTACCCATGTTGGAAACAGGACGATTGCATTTTATTGAACAGGAAGGGGAATTGTTCCCAGATTTTTTTGTGCTTTTTGCTCATGGACACACTCGGGGTCAAATTATTCCAGTTATCGACTATCACGGAACCAAATTGGTTTACTGCGCCGATTTAATTCCAACCATGGCCAATGTTCCTTTATCCTTTATTTCAGCATTCGATCTTTTTCAATTGGATGTGCTCGATGAAAAGGAGAAGCTTTTAGAAGCTGCGGTGGAACATAACATGGTTTTATTTTTTGAGCACGACATTCAAAACGAATGTTGCCGGCTGGTTAAAGGAGATAAAGGTATTTTGGTAAAAGAAACCTTCCCATTGGCTGATTTTATTCATAAAAACAAGGTTTGATAAATTGAGGGATAACTGCTAACTTCGAATAATAATAGCTGATAGAATGATTCAGTAAAAATATGCCCTTTGTATTGATTTTATTGATATCAATGGGAAAACCAATCGAAAAAAGATGAACAGTATAGAAGTTAAAGATAAAAGCACCAAGCGGCAATTTCTTGAAGTGCCAAAGTGTATGTATAAAGGCGATAACAATTGGACTTGTCTTTTAGACGCTGAAATTGAAGGTATCTTTAATCCAAAACATAATACCTTGTTCCATGGTGGCGATGCTTGCCGTTGGATACTAACCGATCAAAACGGTTCCAATATTGGAAGGATTGCTGCATTTTATAATTTAACGAAAGCGAATCATGCCAGCAACGAACAACCTACTGGAGGTATCGGTTTTTTTGAATGTATAAATAATCAAGAGGCCGCAAACAGGCTATTCAATGTAGCAAAGGCTTGGCTGGTTTCAAAAGGAATGGAAGCCATGGACGGACCCATTAATTTTGGTGAAAACTATGTGCATTGGGGATTGCTGGTAGAAGGGTTCATGCATCAGGGGTATGGAATGCCGTATAATTTTCCCTATTACAAAAGCTTATTCGAAAATTACGGTTTTCAAACTTATTTTGAACAATACAGCTACCATGTTGACCTTACCAAACCGTTTCCTGCAAAACAAGAATCGTTTGCCCGCTTTGTAATGCGTAAACCCAATTATCGATGGGAACATTTTCAAATGAAGCATCACCAAAAATACATTCAGGATTTAGTAGATATATTCAATAGTGTGTGGTCCGATTTTCATGAAGACTATACACCCATTACCTATCAAGAGTTTGAAAGCGTGTTTTTAGATGCCAAAATGCTCATTAATGAAGAGTTGATAGTTTTTGCTTACGATGGCGACCGACCCATTGGCATGATAATTTGTTTTCCCGATTTTAATCAGGTATTTAAAAAATTAAAAAATGGACGGTTGAATCTAATCAATAAAATAAAATTATTGTATTTTAGAAAAAGGAGCGTAACCCGTGCCCGGCAATTAGCTTCAGGTGTGATACCTGAATACCAAAAAGCGGGAATTATTGGTCCTTTGTTTTTAAAAATGATTGATGCCTGCCGAAAACAGGGATATACAGAGCTGGAAACCAGTTGGGTAGGCGATTATAATGATACGGTGAATAAAATGTACGAGCTGATGGATAATGCTTCGAAAACCAAGACTCACATAACGTATCGGTTTTTATTTGACAGGAATAAGCCCTTTAAACGGTTCATAAATGAATCATCAAAAAAAGCAAGACAACAGGAGATAAAAACAAAAGACTGAAACCTAAGTTGAGCGATTTGACCCCGAGTCCTCGGGGGAAAAAGCGCTTTACTTATTCGCCGCGGCGAACCGACATAGCAATTGTTGTTTTCCACAAATTGAGTGAAGTGGAAATTTGTGGAAACTTACAATTGTTCAGTCGATTAAGCGATTTGTGGTAATAAATCGTTCAATTTGGGTAAAAAACAAATAGTTATTGCTTAATTATTTTGTTTTTTGGATTCTTAATTTTACTTTTGCCAACCAATTTATAATGATTGAATAATTAAATAAATATAAAGATGAAAAAGGGAATACATCCTGAGAATTATCGCCTTGTTGTGTTCAAAGACATGTCAAATGGTGAGACCTTTCTTACCAAAAGCACTATCAACACAAAAGATACGATAGATATGGAAGGGACAGAATATCCATTAGTGAAGCTTGAAATTTCAAGTGCATCGCACCCATTCTTCACCGGTAAAATGAAACTTGTTGACACCGCTGGCCGTGTGGATAAATTCCGCAACCGCTACGCAAAACATGCGGAAAAGAAACAAGAATAAGATACATGATTTAAAAAGTAAGCTGCTCCATGATGGGGCAGCTTTTTTTTTGC
>DYQV01000338.1 GCA_020719105.1 Rikenella microfusus | reverse complement strand
AAAAATATTTTTAAAAAATAATCCGAAAATTGGGGTTTTCGGTCGGAGACTATATGTATGCGAAAGTTCAGTTATTTATTTTATCAATTTCAATCCGCTGAGTGCCGAACTATCGCCAGGGCGAATGGTAAGTGCGTGATTGAATAGCACTTTGGCATCCGAAGATTTACCCAAACTAAGTTTTGTCCATGCTAACATAATTACCGAATCGTAATCCAGCGGATACAAGTTTACTACTTTTTCGAACAGCTTGTTGGCATTCACAAAATCCATACGGTTGTAATAAACTACCCCTAACCAATAATTTGCAGTGGTATTTTGTGGGTCAATTTTCAGAATTTGAAGGTAATGCGCTTTTACTTTTTCCCAACTTTCGATGGCGCTTAAAGGTTTTATTGCACCAAAGCGCGCTTCAATAGCATAAGGTTTTAGTGCAATGGCTTTGTCGTAATACTTGATAGACTCAGTATAATTTTTACCCAAATATAGCAACCAACCCATGCGGATGTTACTAAAATAATCCTTGGCATCGTAAATGCTTTTTACTTCTTTAATGGCTGCCGAATAATTGGCTTTTTTCTCGTATTCGTAGCTTTTCGAAAATGCAGTTTGACGAGTACTGTTTTGTGCAAAAGCATTGGTTGTAAGTATCAAAAAAAATATAATTGTTTTAAATTTCAAAATTTCCATACTATTCCTCCTGTTATTGAATGTTGTTTGTAAATATATTGTGTATCAATGATTAATTTTTTATCAAAGGTATAATTTGTAAATAAGGTAAGATGTTTACCTAAATAATAAAACAGCGATGCGCCAGTTCTGAAAGTGGTTTGATATATCGAATTATATAAATAAAGAGCGTTATTATCAACAAAATTATTCAGATTTCCGAGTGTTACCGAGCCTTGCAACCAAAACATACGTGCAATTAACGCGCCAATTGTTTGATTAAAAACCAAACGCGAAGTATCCGATTCGGTAATGTTGTAGAGCGAACTTTTCAGGTATATTTTACTTTTTGTTGGCAATAAAAAACCAAGTTGTAAACCAGTTTGCTTTGCATCGACAGAATCGTTCGTAAATTGCGATTGACTAATAGAAACATCAAAGTGATTGAAACTATGTGCTAATTTACCAAACCAAAGATTTCCTGGAGTTTTCAGACTATAGGTATCGGTAGTGATGTTCGTACCTACGTAATGATAAGCTCCCATAAAACTTGTGCGACTGAATAAGGAATATACTCCCATCGCATAATATTCATTTTGAATAGTCTGATTGAAATAATCCGTTAATTGCGAGTAAGTTGAGTAGGATTGATACAAGCTGAAACGAAAACCTAACTGTGAATTTAACCCGATTCGTTTATAATACGGGTTACTTCTCAAATCGCTTGTTAATGATTCGTTTGGGGCATAATCCTTATTTATTTTGTGATTATACTCTATATCTACCGCATCAATAAGTCTTGTGTTTTTTACTTTTAAAAATGCTTGATTTTTGGCATCTAATTTCGAGATATGGTAACGAGCCATTGCTTCGTCGTTAATATTTATTGCCGAATAATACAAATAAGTATGCGAAATAGGATCGTTGGCATCAAAACTCAACGCATTTTTATAATGCCTGATTGCTGCAAAATAATTTCCTTTTACAAAATAAGCATAGCCCATCCGCTGTTGTAAGTATTTAAAATCAATATCTTCTTTGTTTGCTTGTTTTCCGAGTGTAATCAATTCGTTCCAATTACCATTTAAATAATAGTTGTAGCTTATGCTATCAACTATTACCGTATTCAGTTTTTGCTGTGAAAATAAAGGCATTACAAAAAACAAAAAAACTATTATATATTTATACATGATGCTTTGATTTTCATTTTTTTCGATTTGTATTCAAATTCACTAAGTCCAGTTGTTGTAATTGTAATGCTGCTTTGGCTCACTACGCTTTTCTTGTTCAATATATTGAAATTCACTGCACTTGTAAACCGAGCTACACCGCTGTTAAGTGCATAGTCCGAAAATTCTATTTTTGATAAGTACTCTACATTGATAAAACTCTTGAACGGAGCAACAAAATCGTGTAACCATTTTAGCAAAACAGGCATTTTAAGCACATTCAATGGCATAAAATCATGAATTTCAATCTGTTTATTTCCCAAATAGATTTTAAATGCCGATAAATAAAAGTAATATAGCAGTGAATTTTTATTTCCATAAAATGCCGTAAAGTAAAACATGTAACCATCGTTGATGTAGTAAGCAGTAGCATTGGTTTCGGCACAATAAAAATATTTTTGGTTGTATGCATCCGTATACGTATCCCAACGTTCTATTTTTTCGTTCGACCCATTCGTGCTATACTTCATATTTAAAACACTATCGGGCAATATGTTAAATGCATTAAACATAAATTGTTCAGAAGAAACAGGTGTAACAATATCGCCTTTCTGTGGTTTCTTGTATTGCATCAAAGTTTCACTTCCGGAATTTATTTTGTAAAAATAGGCAAACGGATAATCGATAGTTTTAGCTCCAATTACCGGAAGTATCTGCATTTGAAAATGGATGTGCGGTTCGGGCGAACGACCAGAGTTACCACAATGTGCCAACAAATCGCCTTTGTGTACAAACTCGCCATGTTGCACTTTGAAAGTTCCTTTGCGGAGATGCGAAATTTGGCTATACAATCCATTTAAGTGTCTGATAACAATACTGTTTCCCCAATTATTGACTGTATTTACCTGTCCGGGAATATTGTCATCGATATTATCCTGAATAAGTTCGACAAAACCATCGGCGGGAGCAAATACAGGCTTGTTGTAACAATAATAATCAGTCAGTAAATATCCATCGTTTTTAAAAGTGTGACCATCATTGTCGGTAATCATAAAATCGAACGCATGTTGCCATTCTCCTTTATGCGTATATTCACCATCGTGTGCCTGTGTTACAGTCCATTCGCCAATAAAAGGCAGATTTACAGCAAAATAATACAAGCCGGATAGACGTTCGCGGTTATTTTGATAGGTATAAAGATTTTTTTCGGGCGAATTCAATTGCAAAGGCGTGAGTACCAACTTTTCGGCCTTTGTACGCATTTGCAAGAAATAAATAAAAAGTATGGTAACAAACGAAAATGGCAACGAGAACACCGGTAACTGAATAAATGCCAACAATTTATAGAAAAAAAGCAAAACCAACGATGTGAGAGGAATAAGTAAAATTGTCCACAAATACGATTGCCGCGACGGAATTGTGAAAAAACCACCAACGGCAAAAGCCACCATCATATAATTAGCACCAATGTTGTAATAATTGATACTTGCTGCTTCGGAGCCGGTAAACTGAGCAAACAAATAAGCCGACAAAAATCCTATAATGGACAGCGAAAACATAATACGCGAACTAATAAGCAATGCAATGGCTATGAAAAAACCTGCTATTAAATTACTTTGAAAAAAAATGGAACTCAACGAACGCAAGTAAATATCGACAAGATTATGAACCCGAAACGAATCAATTGATTTAAACAATTCTATAAGTCCATTGCCACCTATGCCGTACAATTCATTTATCCAA
>DYQV01000337.1 GCA_020719105.1 Rikenella microfusus | reverse complement strand
GCAATATAAATCAATAAGTCCTAACAGGTTTTTGAAACCCGTTAGGACTATTAACTGTTTGTTATCCTACTATAAATCCACCTTACCAACCAAATTCATGAGATTTAATACCCTAGCCTGATATTGATACATATAATTGCTTGGCTTGGCTAGATTTCTTTTTCGAGGACTCGGAAAAGCAGTGGTTATCAAAGCAGCTTGACTTCGTGTAAGTAAATTAGCTGAGGTTTTAAAGTATTTTTGTGATGCTGCTTCCACGCCGTAAACTCCCCTGCCTAGTTCCACCACATTCAAATAAACTTCCATAATACGGCCCTTGCTCCAGAATATCTCAATAAGGTAAGTATAATACAATTCAAATGCCTTGCGGATGTATGAGCGGTTGGGAACCAGAAAAACATTTTTGGCCGTTTGCTGGGTAATGGTGCTGCCTCCATGAATGTGTTTCCCTTTTTTATTTCTTTCCTGAGCTGCTTTTATCGCTTTCCAATCTACACCAAAATGAGTTGGAAAGTTATTATCTTCAGCCGATACCACGGCCAAAACCATATTGCGGGATATCTCATCCAGGTTTTTCCACTGTTTTTCAATCTTCCGTTCTCCGAATTTTTTATCGTGTTGAAAATAACGGATAACCATCAATGGAGTGAGGGGTGGATTAATGAACCGGAAACCAATTACTTCAATGATACTAAATGAAAAAAATAGAATGGCTGTGAATGAAACAATTTTGAGAGCTTTTGTAACGAAACGCATCATAATACCGGAATTTTGCATTTTACAAAAAAGCCCGGTTGTAATGGTTACAATCAGGCTTTTTTTGAGCGGGAAATGGGAATCGAACCCACGGCCCTCAGCTTGGGAAGCTGATGCTCTACCCCTGAGCTACTCCCGCTTATTGTTTTCAAAAGTACTAATTTTTCGATTCCTTCAATGTGTTCTGGGAAAAATTATTCCCTGCAATGGAGAGCGAAGCGCCTGCTTCGCTTTTTCTTTTTACAAAGTTTTAGCGATATAAGGGTCTATTTTTCTCGCAGCAGGCGCTGCGAGTTCCAATTATAAGGAACCAATGAATTGATTCACATTTTTTTCAATTCGTGACAAGACACTTGAAACATCGGCTTTCTGAAATTTATCGCCTGTAATGCTTTCATACAATTCAATATACCGCTCCGAAACCTGATCCACAAAAGCATCACTCATTTCAGGGAGCACATCGCCGGTACGGCCTTGAAAGTTATGCTGCATAAGCCATTCCCGCACAAATTCTTTCGACAATTGTTTTTGGTTTTCACCTTTTGCAAATCGTTCCTGGTATCCTTCGGCATAAAAATAACGCGATGAATCGGGGGTATGTATCTCGTCAATTAAATAAATCTGTCCGTCTTTCTTCCCAAATTCATACTTGGTATCTACCAGAATCAATCCCATTTCCAACGCCATTTCACTTCCCCGTTTAAAAAGTTCTATGGCATATTTCTCTAAAAGCAGGTAATCATTTTCGGAAACCAACCCTTGTCTAATGATCTCCTCTCTGGAAATGTTCTCATCATGGGCACCCTGCTCTGCCTTAGTGCTAGGAGTCAAGATTGGATGAAGGAATGCCTGGTGTTCTTTCAAACCTTCAGGCAGTTTAATCCCACAAATTTCACGACCACCTTCTTTATACAATCGCCATGAACTGCCGGTTAGATAACCGCGTACAATCATTTCCACAGCAAAGGGTTCGCACAAATGACCAACCGTAACGTTGGGATCGGGTGTGGCAATTTTCCAGTTAGGCACAATATCGGCCGTGGCATCCAAGAATTTGGCGGCTATTTGATTCAGCACCTGTCCTTTGTATGGGATTCCTTTTGGAAGTACTACGTCAAAGGCCGATATACGGTCGGAAACCACCATTATCAAATATTCGTTGTTGATATTGTAAACATCGCGCACTTTACCTTTATAAACGCTTTTTTGATTGGGAAATTTAAAATCGGTTTTTACAATTGCTCGTTCCATATTTATCATTTTTTTTTTTGCCACTAAGAACACTAAAAAATATAATTAATTATCAAAGAATTACCCTTTTATATTCAATCCTGTCTTTTCCAAAGTTTACGATCAAACCTAATTTCTTATTTGATACAGCCAAATAGTTCAACATTTGTGCTAAATGCTCATCTACAAATCCTGAGCAAGATTTAATTTCAAGAATTATTTCATCCATTAATACGAAATCAGCATAGAATTTATGTGGCAGAACTATATTCTTATAATGAATTAAAAACTCTTTTTCGCGTTCAAAGGATATGTTATTAATCTTGAATTCAAACTCCAAGGCATCTTTATACACAATTTCCAAAAAACCTTTTCCTAAATTTCTGTGCACTTCAATGCACTTTCCAATAATTTCATAAGCCTCTTCTTTCAAAATCAAATCAACCATATTAGCGATTTTTAATGGCTCTTCTTTTTGTGTTCTTAGTGGCTAAAATTGAGTAATTCTTTATTCTGTTGAGCATATGCTCTAACAATTTCTTTTACCAAACGGTGCCGCACTATGTCTGTTTCATTCAGTTCAATGACACTGATTCCTTCAATTTTATCAAGAATTCTAAGTGCATGTATCAGTCCACTATCTTGCGGTTTAGGAAGATCCACCTGGGTAACATCGCCAGTTATTATAAATTTTGAATAGGTACCCATTCGGGTCAAAAACATCTTCATTTGCAGTAAAGTGGTGTTCTGAGCTTCATCCAGAATTACGAAGGCATTATCCAAAGTTCGTCCCCGCATAAATGCCAAGGGGGCAATCTGAACAATTCCTTCTTCAATATACGTTTCCAGTTTTTTTACTGGAATCATGTCATGCAAGGCATCATACAAAGGTTGTAGATACGGGTCAATTTTTTCTTTCATATCGCCGGGTAAAAAACCCAACCGTTCGCCGGCTTCCACTGCCGGACGACTTAAAACAATCCGTTTTACTTCACGGTTGCGCAAAGCCCTAACGGCCAATGCAATGGCGGTATAAGTTTTACCCGATCCTGCCGGACCAATGGCAAAAAGCAAATCGTTTTTAACACTTTCAGTAACCAATAATTTTTGGTTTTCTGTTAAAGCCCGAATGGGTTTTCCATTGTTGCCAAATAAAATTAAATCATCGGTATTTTGTTGCGAATCACCATTGTTAAAGTTTGAGGCATCAAGAATTTTTTGTAAATCATCATCCGATAACCGATTGAATCGATCATAGAAGCCAATTACCTCATTCAGTTTGTCTTCAAATTGAACAATGCTTTGTTCTTCACCAATAATTTTAATTTCATGGCCTCTAGATACTAACTGCACCTTTGGAAAAGCCTTTTTAAATATTTCGAGTTTGGAATTGTTTACACCTAAGAGTTGAATGGGATCGATAGCCTCGATGTAAAGGATTTTTTCTGACATAAAAACAGTTAAAAGTAAAATTATTGCAGAGCAAAAATACTGAGATAAGTTTTAGAAAAGGCATTTTAATATGCTTTTTTCAAACGATTTTCAATTTTATTAGTAATATCAGATTTTTCCGTGTCAAACAATTTTCAGTTAATAA
>DYQV01000336.1 GCA_020719105.1 Rikenella microfusus | reverse complement strand
GCTAAAAACGGCCTATCTTTTATTTTTAATTCTGGAAAAAACTTCACTTTGTGTGTGAAGTTTTTTTTTGTTTTTAATAATAAACAATAGTTGGTTTGCGTTTAATAGTAAATCATAAAAATACCGAGCCTATGATCAAAAATTTTACGTTCTATTATTATTTAAAAAAAATGTTTCGCCCTGATGGGAATCAGGCCAAAAGCGAGTTCTTAAACAAAGCGCTTAACGAATCTTTTGAACCATCGCCGGCAACATTGAAAAACATTATGGCATTTTCGGATGCTTATTGTGCCAAAAAAACTGAAAGTATGGGTAATGTGGAATTCATTATCAACTAAAAAGGAGGGGAAGCCCTCCTTTTTTTTGTTATCAATGTTAACAGTTATTGCTACTCGCCTTCTCTTCTTGACTTTTTTAGTTTTACTGCATTTTAAGGCAAATAAAGCAATCAAAAAAGAGACTTATAGCCCTTTTATTTTATCGTCAGAAATTTGTTTACCCGCCCTAAGTGCTGTAATATTTGCATTTATAACTTCTTCCCCTTTTCGTAAGAACAGTTCCGAAATTCCTTTTTCCAAATCAGGCAATTCAATATGGTTTAAAAAAGGAACGGCTGCTCCCAGAACAACCATGTTTGACGACAGCTTTGCTCCAAGTTCAGTTGCAATTTTGTCCGCATCGAATAAAACAACCCTTTTCAACTGGTTTAACTGATCATTAATTACTTCAATTTGTGGATAATCAGAAATGTTGTTGAATGGAGCCGTGTTTGAAATTATAAACCCGGTTTCCGATAAGTAGGAAACGTAACGCAACGCCTCAAGTGGTTCAACGGAAAGAATGATATCCGCTTCACCTTGCGGAATTAGGTCGGAATAAATGGGTTTATTTGATATTCGCAAATGCGAGACAACGGCTCCGCCTCGTTGGCTCATTCCGTGGGTTTCCGATTGTTTTATATATAATTTATTATTGAGGGCTGCAGTTCCTATGGCTGCAGCAATTGAGAGGATTCCTTGTCCTCCAACACCTGCTAAGATTATATCTGTTTTCATTAGTTATTTTCTTTTAATTATTGTTTTTGGGCTTGTCTAATTTTTACATCACGGCGGTTTTTTTGTACACAAACCCTTCGGGGAATAATGATAGAAACACCCGGATAATCCAATTCGTCTTTAATGAGTTTTACCAATGCATCGTGATTCTTTTTAACCGGAAACACTACATGAATGTGCTCCGGCAACACGCCAATACCTTCGCAAATAGCTTCAATTTTACCTTTTGCCGACGATTCCTGCCCTCCGGTCATGGATGTTGATTCGTTATCAGATATAATTATCGTGATGGGAGAATTTTCAAGTACGGCATCCAATAAACCGGTCATACCACTGTGTGTAAAAGTAGAATCACCTATTACGGCAATAGCAGGAACCAATCCAGCATCGGCGGCACCTTTTGCCATAGTAATGGAGGCACCCATATCAACGCAGGTATTGATGCTATTATAGGGTTCCAAAGCAGCTATGGTATAGCACCCAATATCGGAAAAAACGCGACCCGTTCCTAGTTGAACTATGGCTTGATTTAGTGCCGAAAATACATCATGATGACTGCATCCAACACATAATGCAGGTGGCCTGTTTGAAACCATTCCGGGAACTATAAAACCTTTTTTTACGGGCAATCCAAGTGCTTTTGCCACAAAATCAGGATTCAATTCCCCATCGCGCGGCAAAGTACCATCCAACCGGCCCTTAACATTTTCTTTTTCAAGATATCCCTTCATCAGTTCTTCAATAATGGGATATCCTTCTTCCAATACCATAATAGATTCTGTTTCCTGTGAAAGCCGGGTAATCAATTTCCGAGGCATTGGATATTGCGAAACTTTTACTGTTGGATAAGGGCATCCATCGGGAAAATTTTCCAGCAAATAATTCATGGTAATGCCACAGGCAATAATACCAATGGATTTATTATCTCCTTCAAAGTACTGATTAAAGGGACTCTCGTTAGAATTAATTTCAAAATTTGCCTGATTGGCTATGAGCTTTTTGTATTGTTTGCGGGCAATGCTGGGCATTAATACAAATTGCCGTGGATCTGTGGGCAATTTTAACTGATTTTCAGGTTGGGTTTCTTTTAAGTTAACAATGGATCGCGAATGGGCCATTCGGGTGGTGATGCGTATCATAACGGGAACATTAAACTTCTCAGAGAGTTCAAAGGCAACATAAGCCATGTCGTAAGCTTCTTGCTGGTTCGAAGGTTCCAAAACCGGAATTTGGGCAAACCGTCCATAATACCTTGAATCCTGTTCGTTTTGGCTCGAATGCATGGATGGATCGTCGGCAACAGTTACTACCATCCCTCCATTTACTCCTGTAACTGCTGCATTCATGAAATTATCGGCGGCTACGTTTAAACCCACATGTTTCATACAAACCATGGCTCTTTTACCCGCATAAGCCATTCCCAAAGCCGATTCCATGGCAGTTTTTTCATTGGTTGACCAATTGCTATGAAGTTTTTTTTCGCGGGCATATTTGTTATGCTGAATGTACTCTGTTATTTCGGTTGAAGGAGTTCCCGGGTATGCATAAACTCCTGATATTCCGCCATCAATAGCTCCTTGGGCAATTGCTTCAACACCTAATAATACTTTTTGCATTTCATTACGATTTTAAAAATGGTTCGAGAGATTTTTTTGAAAACTGGGATATCCTTTAGAGGAAAATAAGAAAGTTGTTTTGAAATTCTATAGTCCGCCAAAACGTTTTAAGAAGCCAACTTGAATGGCCACTACAAAGTAAAAAATGGAAGGGTAATGCGTATGTTTCACAATCAGTTATGTTAGATGGCAAAATTAGCTAAAAAATAAATATGGTTGAGTTTTGAAGTATGTTTTCAAAAAGGTTTTTAACCAACCCGTTTTTTCATTGAGGCCAGCTTGAAATGGTTGCAACAATAGTCCGTTCGCCATCATAATTGCGGAACTCGCACAAATATATACCTTGCCATGTACCTAAATTCAAGCTGTGATTTGTGATGGGAATGGTAAGTTCAACTCCAAAAAGTGACGATTTTATGTGTGCAGGCATATCATCTAAACCTTCTGAAAGATGAGTATAAGCAGGTTCATTTTCTGGAATCATTTTGTTTATGAACGATTCAAAATCATTACGAACTGATGGGTCGGCATTTTCGTTTAATGTTAACCCAGCCGATGTGTGCTTTAAATGCAAGTGAAGGAGACCTACTTTCGGAAATTCACCAATTTGCTGGATTATTTCATGGGTAATTAAATGAAATCCTTTTCGATGATTTTTCAGGTGAATCTCTCTTTGCGTAATCATTTTTCAAATATTTATACAAATGTGTACATTTTCTCTTAAATTTTGGCTGATTTACAAATTCCAAATCACCTCAATGAATGAAACTAACCAGTGAATATCAAAAAACATACAATAATTTCATCTGTTTATAATTTTAGCCACGAACCCCGAAGGGCTCAACAAAGTTAATGACACTAATTAACCCGCTTTATTCATACCTGAGCAAAGCGAAAGGTATGAATGTGCGATGG
>DYQV01000335.1 GCA_020719105.1 Rikenella microfusus | reverse complement strand
AGCTTTATCGTCAGGATTATTCAAGAATAATCCGGGTTAAAGCAGGAATGCATTTGCTGGTTGAATCTACCAAGGACTTAGCAAAGCGATCTCACCGGAGGTAATCTGAAATCAATTATTAATTTTACTCGGTTAATAGTGTTTTAATATACAAATTTTAACCCCCATTCAACCATCGAACTCTTGTTATTTTAGTATATTGTATTTGATTCCCCAGCGATGCAGACGATATCTGATTGAAACAGCTAATACACCCAGACCATATTTCGAACTTCTCTTGAAATTTATGGATGATGCTTCTTTAAAATATTTCGTAGGACAAGTAATTTCGGCTATCTCAAAACCAGCATGAAAAATCTGGGCAATCATTTGATTGTCGAAAACAAAATCATCAGAATTAATATTATAAGGAACACTTTCTAACACTTTTCTGGAAAAAGCACGATACCCTGTGTGGTATTCCGAAAGCTTTTGGTTGAGCAGTATATTTTGGAATAAGGTAAGAAAACGATTAGCTATGTATTTATAAAAAGGCATTCCCCCTTTTAGGGCACCTTTACCTAAAATTCGTGAACCAAACACAACATCATACAAATCGTTGGCTATCATATATGCCATGGAATGTATTAATTGAGGTGTATATTGATAATCGGGATGGAGCATAATTATTACATCAGCACCTAATTCAAGGGCTTTGTTGTAGCACGACTTTTGATTACCCCCATAACCCTTATTAATATTATGACTTATAATATTGGCAATTCCAAGTTCTTTGGCCACTTTAACTGTAGAGTCTTTGCTCTTATCATCGACCAAAATAACATCATCCACAATATCAAAAGGGATTTCCTTATAGGTTTTCTCTAATGTTTTCTCAGCATTATAAGCTGGCAATACTACAATAATTTTTCTACCTTTAATCATAATTAGTTACACTTACGAATTGCGAAAACAAATCCATTTTTTTCATATAGCTTTTCCAATTGGGGGTAGATGCTGAAAATGGATTCCTGGTGTATATTTTTAAACACAAAACAGGCATCTTTATCTATATTTCCCCATAACAAACTATCTTTTGGAATGGATGACTGCTCCATAGTTTTATTTGCGTAGAAAAGAGGGGCATAGCTTTTATAACTCAAATTTTGAATATAAACTGAAGCATCATTTTTCGATTTGAAGAATTCAATAGCAGCACGCTGCGAATACGACTCAATGCGAGGGGTAACCACAAGGGTAGTAAAAACGATAAAAATAAGCGATGCTGAAAGCAATGCAATTAAATATTTTAAAGGATAAGTATTAAACTTTAAAGCAACAATTAAAGCAGTTACAAAAAAAGCAATGGCTACAAAAGGCTCAAACCAGGTCCATTGAACATTTTCCATTAAATTACCAAGAGCAAACGGGTCATTAATCAAATCGGCAGCAATTAATGTATTTTTATACAATTCGATAAAAGGTAAAACAAATAAGAGCAATGACCAAACGAAAGCAATTGCTATTAATGAGAATACACTGAATTTATTGATACGGGTTTTAAACTCAATAGCCTTATAAATGGTTATTGCAGCAAAAAAAGTCAATGGAAAGTAACACATTGAACTATAATGGACAATTTTGGTTTTAACAATTGTAAACAAAACCAAAACTACCCAAAAAAGGATATTCATCCAAACCTTATAATAACCGATATTTAAATTGTCATTGTTTTTTGAAAACATGGAAGGGATGAAGAATGCCGAAGCAGGAAAAACTCCGACAAGAAGGATTAATGGGTGATAGAGAAAAAACCCACCATGACCCGCATCTTCTGTTTGAAACAGGCGTACTTGATATTCTAAAAACTCACCAATAATTTGACTATCACCATTCCAGATAAGAAGTAAAAACCAAAATCCTCCGGTTACAGCGAAGAGCAGGAGCCAGGAAGCTACATGGTAAAAATTCATTTTAAAACGGAAGCGTTGCAACATAATGTAAATACCGGCCACCATAAGGAAAATAAGCAAACCCACCGGACCCTTTGTTAACACAGCCAAACCAATAAACAAAGCCGACTTAAGCCAACTACTCCAGTTAG
Organism: Rikenella microfusus; assembly: GCA_020719105.1. Lineage (GTDB taxonomy): Bacteria > Bacteroidota > Bacteroidia > Bacteroidales > SZUA-534 > GWE2-40-63. Next base: position 1,503 of record DYQV01000335.1, on the reverse strand, counting down.
AAGATAATGTTTCGCGCTGGTAGAACATTAGGAAATAATATATACCCAAAAAAATAAACAAATTGAACCAAGGATCAATAATGCCTGATTTGAAGTAAACGAAAGGCAAGAATGAAATTCCATAAATAAGAGCCCAAATGAACGCAAATTTTTCGGTTACCCATTTACGGCCCACATGAAACAAAACAAGAAGCGTAATAATTCCCACTAAAGCATTCGGAATGCGGGCAGCAAACTCATTGACTCCAAACATTTTCATTGAAAGTACCTGCATCCAAATAAAGAGTGGCGGTTTTTCCCAAAAATCTTTAAAGTCAATTTGCACAGAAAGATAATCACCAGAAACAATCATTTCACGTGCCGATTCGGCAAAATTTATTTCATCCCAATCAAATAGGTGCACACCACCTAGAAAAGGGATATACATAAGCGAAGCAAGCAGAAACAAAAATAATGAATAGGGTATCCTCTTTGTCATTGCTTTTCAAATAAAGGTTTGCTGAATCGATTGCTTTTTAAAGCATTAAAATAGTTAAAAAAGAAAAAAGCACCTGTAAAACCAATAAGGGAGCCAACAACAATATCAATTAAAAAATGTTGAGATAAATATACTCGTGAAAAAGCAACCAACGCAGCCAAAACAAAACATGCAAATTTAAGGTAATTATTTTTTGAAATCAGGCATAAAGTAAAAAACAAAGCGAATGCAGAAGTAGCATGACCCGACGGAAAAGATTGATTGGCATGAACAGTTACCCCTTCAACCCAATGAATAAGAGACTGATCTTCAAAAAAACCAAGGGGCCTTTTAATTTGTGAAAAAACTGATATTTTAAGTAATTGCACAAAAATACCGGTTGCTGCATAAGAAGTTAAAACCATTAAACCATATTTCAACCGAATCAATAGAAAAATTATTCCAACCAGTATTACTAGTAATCCATCACCAAGATGGGTTACTAATTTAAAAAAAATATCAAAAAAAAGCGAATGAAACTGATTAATAAATAAGTGAATCTGCGCTTTTTCAAATAATAATAGAACTGACATGGCAATGAGTTGAATTGCCAGAAAAGGATATAAAAAAGCCCTATTAGTATGGAAAAAATTAAGCATATTTTACAAAATATAACGCGTTGCCTTAAAACGGTGCTAAATTATGAATAAAAACCAAAAACCCAAAGGCAGGATTCAAATGTCACCGAACTTGTTAACAATAGTCGCAAGTGGTTATTGCATCAATAGCGTTTTTAAACTAATCATAACCTCCACCACTATAGCTTGGGCTTAGTGAACGATTTTAGTTTTATAAATCTCAGATACTTCTAAAATCATACATCAGCAATCCTTGCTCATTTACCAAAAAATTAGGCGTTTTCATTGAAGCACAAAATTGGATTATTAGTAGTTCAATTTTTTAGTTTACTATAATATGTGGTTTTCCACAATGAAATTAATTTGCAAAAACCCTTCCTATTTTGTAAATTAGTTGCACCAAGTTAT
>DYQV01000334.1 GCA_020719105.1 Rikenella microfusus | reverse complement strand
TTTAACCATTTCGATGTGGTTGCTTGCCATGCTTTCGGTCATAATGATTGGCATGGTTTTTCTTTATTATAAACTTATCCAAACTACCTTTGCAAATATGGGGTTGGCATAATATAACTCTCAAAACGCTTACTTTTAACCTCATGCTATTGCCCGCCATTGCAGTAGGAGCCTATTTGGGAATAAAAATTGTGAAACTGTTTCCCGAAAATGTATATCGTTGGTTTGTGTTGGCTGCTACATTTGTTTCGGCTGTGGTGGTGTTGTTGTTAATAAGGTAAACATAGGTTTTTATTTCAAGTTTTAAACATTAGGTAAATTTCTTATTTAATAAAAAAAATAATATCAGTATCATTTTTGTAATACTACCGCTCTTTTTGAAACCTGAATGAAATGATTCTTTAGCATTATCGTATCGGTCCCGACACATATTCTACATATTTATGGAGTTAATTTGCAGAATAATTTTTTAAAAAAAAACTCCAAATGAAAAAAAATTACTTTTTTTTGCTGCTAACTGCTGCAACAATAAATGTTTTTGCATGGGATAAGCAAGTAACATTACAAGTTAAAAAAGCCTCGGACGACATCGAGGAATCGTTAAAAACAACCGACAATGGTGGAACTGATTACAACAGTTCGGATCTTGAATTGGGTTCGGAAGAACAAGATGGTTCAAAACCTCAATTAGTGGGTATTCGTTTTTCGGATATTCCTGTTTCAAAAAACGTAAAAATAAATGCTGCGTTTTTAGAATTTGAATTGGACGCCACTTCAAAAACTGCCGATCCTTTTAAAATGTTTATTTGGGCTGAAGATGTCGACAGTACTGCCACTTTCAACGGTGCTACAAGCGTACCCTACAGTGTAAGTTCGCGTGCAAAATTGACCGATTCAATTGAATGGACAATACCTGCCGGTGCTTTCAACACTACAAATTCGAAATATCAATCTGCTGATATTTCAACTTTACTTCAGCAATTAATCAACCGCACCAATTGGAAATCGGGAAATGCTGTTACTTTTTTCTTGAAAGGAACTGGTACGCGTGAAGTAGAATCGTACGAGGGTGAAGCCGGAGCTGCAGCTAAATTGATTATTAAGTATGCATTGACCGGAGCTGATTCAATTGCTGAATTAGCCAAAATGCGCAAAAAAGAAGTTGCAATTCAGATTAAACAAGCTTCGGATGATATTGAAGAGCATTTACCACCTTCAATTTATGCACCTGATACCGATTACAATAGCTCTGACCTTGAATTGGGTTCGGAGGATAAAGATGGTTCAAAACCTCAAATGGTTGCTGTTCGTTTCCCTGGCATTCCGGTAGGTAAAAACAGAATCATTACCGATGCGCACATAGAATTTGAATTAGATGCTACATCAAAAACTGCTGACCCGTTTAACGTGCATATTTGGGCTGAAGATGCCGACAGTGCTGCAACTTTTAATGGTTCGGCTAATGTTCCATATAGCGTAACAAGTCGTGTTAAACTAACCGATTCTATTACATGGAACATTCCCGCAGGAGGATTCAATACTAAAGATCAAAAATATCCAACATCGAATATTAATGCTTTGGTACAACAATTGGTTAATCGCTCAAATTGGAAAAGTGGTAACGCCGCAGCATTTTACATCAAAGGAAGTGGAACACGCGAAGTAGAATCGTTTGAAGGAGAACCTGCTGCAGCTGCTAAATTATACATTACCTATGCCATGTTGGACGAAGATATTGCACAACACATTGCTGACTCTATTGCAAATTCGGTAGAAGGAAGATTAACCGCAAGTTTAGACTCAATGGCAAATGTGCTAACTTCGCGCTTGAGTGAAGCAAATTACACTGTACCAAGCTGGACATTATACAAAAGGGCTGAAGTTGCTTATAAAAATGCTCGTATTCTGAATGATACCACAGCGCTACATAATGCCCAAACTTCTATTTTAGTTCCAAAAGAAAAACCATACACTGTAAGCATGGCAATCAACGGAAATCCTAAAAATCAGTTAGGTTTTACTTGGTATACAAATTTAGGGATACATACAGGTATGGTTCAGATTGTTGCCGGAAACAGCACCGATTTTACATCGCCGATGACTTTTGCTGCTGATACTATTGGTTTGAGAAACGTAAATTATAACAATAGCACAAGTAATTTACCAACATTAGCCGGAATTGCCAACGGTCAAAAAAAGAACTATAGCTCACACAAAGCCTTGGCTACCGGACTTACAGCTAATACTACTTACTCGTATCGCGTAGGTTACGAAGGGGCATGGAGCGAAGTTGGTACATTCACGACTGCAGCTGACGAAAATACTGATTTCTCGTTTATGTATATTGCTGACACACAAGCACACAACGATGAATATTTTGCAGTTTCACAAAGGACAATTAATGCTGCTAAAAACCTGATTGACAATCCTAAATTTTGTATGATGACAGGAGACCTTGTGGAAACTTCAGGAAATGACAACTCAGAGTGGGAATGGGAACAGTGGTTCGAAACGAATAAAGCTGTTTGGAAAAACTTACCTATCGCTCCAATTTGTGGAAATCATGATAAATCGGCTAATAAAAATCTGACAAATCACTTCAACACAGCAAAAATTGGTTTTGATCAGACCATGTCGACTACTCCTGGTTCTGTATATTCATTCGTTCAGGGAAACGCATTATTTATTGCTTGTAGTACAGAAGATTATAGTGTGCCAGGCTATTTAGATTCGTTGAAAAACTTTATTCGTCGCGAAGTAGCTGCCCACCCTACTGTAAAATGGAAATTTGCATTTTATCATAAAACCATTTACACAGGTAGCGGAAGCCATCAAAGCGATAGCGATGGCAAAACTGTACGTAAAGCTTTAGTGCCAATATTTGATGAAGTTGGTATCGATATGGCATTTCAGGGACACGACCATATTTACGAAGTGATTGGAGCTACAAAAAATTTTACAATTTCGTCCAATTCGAACAAAGAAGTACTGAATGTAAACGGAGGAGTACGCGAAAATATGACCGGAAAAGAGGGTGGTATGTTTAATGTTAAGAACGGTACATTATTCTTCCTGAATAATTCGGCTGGCAAGAAAAAATACGAACCACGCACACAAGCACAAATGGATGCAGCATTAACATCAACCGAAATTACAAACTACTGGGGAATGTTTACCGGCAAGTTCGGACAAACAGGCGAACCAACTTTCAGCGATGTAAAAGTAACTGCCGATACAGTATTTGTAACAACTTACACTGTTAATGATTTGGGTGTAACTTCGAAATTTGATAGCTTTAAGGTTGTTAAAACAGATAATTTTACAAATACTATACAAGTAAATGATAAGTCGATTCAGGTCATGCCTAATCCTGCCAAAAATGAAATAAGATTAGTTGGAGCAGATTCATTTGATAAAATTGAATTGTACAATATAGCTGGTGAATTAATACAATCGAAAACAGGAATAAATACATTAGACATAAGAGGCTATAAAAACGGTATTTATTTAGTAAAAGCAAAATTAGGTAACAAATTATTTGTTGATCAGGTGATTGTGAACAACTAATTTTGTTTAAATGAATTAGAAAT
>DYQV01000333.1 GCA_020719105.1 Rikenella microfusus | reverse complement strand
TTAACTTCGTTGAGCCCTTCGGGGTTCGTGGAAAAAATTATAAACAGATGAAAAGTTAACGTGGTTTTTTTGAATATTTTAAAGCTGGAAAATCAGGCATTGATGAAATATAATGGGGTGGCAGCTATTCCCACTCAGGTTTTGCTTAAAAAGGATGGGAAGGCGTTTTATAGGCATTCAGGATATTTTCCAAACAATCAATCGGAAAAGGGATTAGTGCAAGATTTAACAATTTCTTTATACTAAAATACGACGTATGTTTGCGTTAGTTATTTTAATGTCGTATATTTACGTCATAATTTATGGCTATGACACACTCAAAAACCGAATTATTCGACAAAGAGCTGCAACAGGCGGCCCATTACTTCAAAGCATTGTCGCACCCAGCAAGACTGGCTATATTGAGATACCTTGCCGAAGCACAAGTTTGTATTTCGGGTGATATTTCCGATGAACTACCATTGAGCCGAACTACGGTGAATCAACACTTAAAAGAACTGAAAGAAACAGGACTGATAAAAGGTGAAATTGACGGAGTGAGAACCAATTACTGCCTGAATCATGAGAAAATTATGGAATTGGAAACAGTCCTTCATCAGTTTACACATAGTATTAATGTAACGTGTATTAAAAATAAAACCTGTTAACATAAAATTGAATTATGAAAAGAAAAAATTTATTTCAGAATGTCCTGAGTCTATTAATACTTATTAGCATAAGTCTTAATTTATCGGCACAAAAGTTTGATAAAAAACTCCAGAAATACTGTGAATCAGTGATAACGGATAACACTGCAATTGGAGCAGAACGATCGGGGACTTTAAATGAAATTGTTACCCAAATTGTGCAAGACTTGAAACGATATGAAACCGTTCAACCCCTTTTTATCTGTACCCACAATTCTCGTCGAAGCCACATGGCGCAACTGTGGTTACATACAGCTGCTGAATTTTATGGGATAGATAGCATCAAACCTTATTCAGGAGGAACTGAAGCAACGGCGTTTAATAAAAATGCCATTGAAGCATTGCAGCGAGCAGGGTTTACTATTACTCCTTCTCAGATTATTGGCAATCAACAAACATATCTTGTTTCAACTGGCCGGCCGAATGTGGAAAGACTCATATTCTCAAAAAAGTTCGATAACCCTATAAATCCAAAAAAAGAGTTCTTTGCAGTAATGGTATGTTCAGAGGCTGATAAATCATGTCCACTAGTTCCCGGTGCCGATGCCCGTTTTTCACTACCTTATGACGATCCACGTTATTTCGATGGCACCCCATCGGTTTCTGCTAAGTACGATGAAACTTGTAGATTGATAGCTCATGAAATGTTTTATTTGATGGAAAAGGTAAAAGATGAACTTAACAAAGATGCTGAAATAAATAAGAAATAATATGATAAAAGTACTTATTTTGTGTACCGGAAACTCCTGCCGCAGCCAAATGGCACATGGGTTCCTTCAATCATTCGATTACCGGATTCAAGTGGAATCGGCCGGTACGGAAGCATCCGGAAAGTTAAACCCCACTGCTGTGCAAGTAATGAAAGAAGCCGGTATCGATATCAGCCACCATACTTCCGATTCGGTTGCCAAATACCTGGATCAGGAATGGGATTTTGTTATTACCGTTTGTGGCGGTGCTAACGAAAACTGCCCGGCCTTTTTGGGTAAAGTGAAAACACGTTTGCACATTGGGTTCGATGACCCAAGTCATGCCGTTGGAACCCCCGAATTTGTGATGAGTGAATTTTATAGGGTTCGCGATGAGATTAGAAAAGCTTTTTACAATCTTTACGCCGAAAAAATAAAACCCCATTTGTAGCATGAAAAGCTTTTATACCGTTGGTCTTTTGGTGATGTCGAACCTGTTATGACGTTTGCCAGGTACGGGCATCTGAAATTTAAGGAATTCAAAGGGTTCGAAACCATAACCCTTTCGGGAATTGTATTAATTAGCTGGGGAATTGCCCTTTTTGAATATTTTTTTCAGGTTCCGGCCAATAGAATTGGGTTCTAAGGAAACGGCGGTCCCTTTTCACTGGTGGAGCTAAAAGTATTGCAAGAAGTAATTACTTTGGTGGTGTTTACTGCCTTTACACTGGTTTTCTTCAAAACAGAAACATTCCGTTTGAATCATGTCATTGGATTTGTGTTTTTGGTTTTAACCGTTTACTTCATCTTTAAAAAATAGAATTATGTCACCTTCTAAGAAACGATTGAAATTTTTAGACCGGTATCTTACGGTTTGGATATTTGCAGCCATGGCTGTTGGAGTGCTTTCTGGATATTTTTTTCCTGCCATTGTACAATTCTGGGAATCGTTAAAGGCGACACCTGAAAGTACTACCAACATTCCCATAGCCATCGGCCTTATTTTAATGATGTACCCACCTTTGGCTAAAGTAAATTACGAAGAGTTGGGCGATGTGTTCCGTAATTATAAGGTTTTGTCTCTTTCATTGGTGCAAAACTGGATCATTGGACCGGTTTTGATGTTTGCTTTGGCCATTGTGTTTTTCAAGCTCTTTCCGGGCGAAAACAATGCCAACCTGCCTTACATGTATGGCATTATCATGATTGGGTTGGCCCGTTGCATTGCCATGGTGATTGTTTGGAACGATTTGGCCGAAGGCGATACCGAATATGCTGCCGGTTTGGTAGCTTTCAATTCCATTTTCCAGGTACTTTTTTTTTCGGTGTATGCCTATTTTTTTATAGCCGTGTTGCCCGCATGGTTTGGAATCCCAACCCATCATGCGGTAGAGAACATTTCCATGGGTCAGATAGCCGAAAGTGTGTTCATTTATTTGGGCATTCCTTTTATTGCCGGGTTCTTAACACGCTTTATCTTAATCCGGGTTAAAAGCAAGGAGTGGTATCACAGCCGTTTTATTCCTAAAATAAGCCCAATAACCCTGATAGCCTTGCTGTTTACCATTGTGGTTATGTTTTCGTTAAAAGGCGAATACATTGTTAAAATTCCTGTCGATGTGGTTTTGATAGCCATTCCGCTGCTCATATATTTTGTCATTATGTTTGTGCTTTCGTTTTTTATGAGTAAAAGGGTAGGAGCCACCTATGGGCAAACGGTAACCCTTTCGTTCACCGCCGCCAGCAATAATTTTGAGTTGGCCATTGCCGTGGCCATTGCCATATTTGGCATGAACTCCGGTGAAGCCTTTGCTGCCGTAATCGGACCGTTGGTTGAGGTTCCCGTAATGATTGGATTGGTAAGCGTGGCGTTTTATTTCCGGAAGAAATATTTTAGTAAGATTTGATTTAAAATGAAGCCATTTAATCAGGCTGAAAGCCTGAAAGAACTCAGCCCGGTGCAGCGCACCAGGTATGATAATGGCATTCCAATGTCGGCGCATGTAGCATTGTTTATTAAGGCTGCCACCTTTTCATGCGCCGAAAAGGCAAAACCCTAAAGAAAACGGAGACAATGAAAGGTTTTTTTTGCGTTAATTTTTTTTTTAGTATTTGGACTCATTATGCTTGGTGGTTGGTGACTTGAATTCCCGGTTCTAAATAACAATTAACCCGCTTTATTCATACCTGAGCATTGCGAAAGGTGTGAATGTGCGAT
>DYQV01000332.1 GCA_020719105.1 Rikenella microfusus | reverse complement strand
CATCGCACATTCACACCTTTCGCTGTGCTCAGGTATGAATAAAGCGGGTTAATTGCTTTCTGTAGGAAAAAATTTACTGATTGAAAAGTAAAAATATTATAAAAACGAGGAATATTACGTTTAAATAAACTATCTTTAAACAAAGCAATTGAATGAAGGAATGAATTATATTTTTGAAATTTCATTTGCAATGTTAATTTTGTGAATAAATAGGGTACAAATCAAGAATGGAAACACCACAGCTAATAGGGGGATTTAAACAAAAATTTGAAAAATTTGTATATCTTTATAAAAAAACAAAAGAGGAAAATCACCACTTAATTATTGATAATCAAAATCTTAACAAACTGATTATTGATAAAAATAATGAGATTGAAGAACTTAAACACAGACTTAAAACAAAAGATTTAGCAAAAACTTTTTTAGTTTCAGAAGGAAACGAACAAGAAGCTAAGGTTAAAATAAATAGAATTGTGCGGGAGATTGATAATTGTATTGCTCTGTTAAACCGATAGAAGAAGATTTTGATGGATGAAAAATTGACTATACGTGTAAATATTGTTGATAGATATTATCCGTTAAAGATTGACAGAAAAGATGAAGAAAAGATAAGAAAAGCAGCTAAAAAAATAAACGATACCGTAACTCAGTACCAAAAGTTATATGGAAACAAAGATGGACAGGATTTTTTAGCAATGGTGGCGCTTCAGTTTGTAACCCGTTTGGTTGAAGCCGAAGAACACCACGAAATCCATCCTGTTTTGGAGGAGGTAAGGCAGTTTGATAAAATTTTAGCAGACATTCTTCAAGAAGAGTAATAGACGTTCTTTAAAATAGAAAACTCAAGATTTTGCCCGCACCGGTTCTTGGCTAGTTTGGAAAACTCAACATTAAGCAATTTGGAGTTAAGCTCGATTTTTGTAAGACAGGCCTCATCCATCTTCGGATGGATCTCATTGGAGACAGAGGACGTAAGAATTAAATTGGCAGCTCCACCCATGTTTTACAGGGGTTTTTACGAAACACAGAAATTGGTGCGGGTTTTTTATTAATTTAAATATAAACTATGGACAAATTAATTATTGGCATTATTTCAGTAATTGTAGGAGGCATATTCTCATTTATAATCGTGAAATTAGGCTTTAGCCGAAAAAGTAGGCGTATTATCAGGGAGGCCGAGACAGAAGCTGAAATGATTAAAAAGGATAAAATCCTACAAGCGAAAGAGCGGTTTTTACAGCTTAAAACCGAGCATGAAAAATCGATAAATGAAAAAAACAACCGTATTCTTGCTGCCGAGAATAAAGTGAAACAAAAGGAGACCGAAATTTCGAAGCGCATTGAAGAATACAACCGGAAAAAAAGCGAGGTAGATGCTATTAAAAACAGTTTAACCACTCAAATGGAGCTGGTCGAAAAGAAGTCGGACGAACTGGAAAAAATGCATAAACAACAGTTGGAGCATTTGGTATCTGTTTCAGGATTATCGGTTGAAGAAGCCAAGACCCAGCTAGTTGAATCGCTGAAAGCTGAAGCAAAAACGGAAGCTATGTCGTACATAAATGAAATTATGGACGAAGCAAAAATGACCGCCAATAAAGAAGCCAAGCGAGTGGTTATTCAAACCATCCAGCGGGTGGCTTCGGAATATGCAGTAGAGAATTCGGTTACGGTTTTCCATATCGATAACGATGATATTAAAGGACGGATTATCGGGCGCGAAGGAAGAAATATCCGTGCACTGGAAGCAGCAACCGGAGTTGAAATTATTGTTGACGATACCCCAGAAGCAATCATACTATCAGCTTTTGACCCGGTTCGCCGTGAGGTTGCAAGGTTAGCACTGCATCAATTGGTTACAGATGGCAGAATCCATCCGGCCCGTATTGAAGAAGTGGTTGCCAAAACCCAAAAGATGGTGGAGGAGGAGATGATAGAAACCGGGAAACGAACAGCTATTGACTTAGGTATTCATGGATTGCACCCCGAACTTATCCGTTTGGTGGGTAAAATGAAATACCGCTCTTCCTATGGACAGAATTTATTGCAGCACTCCCGTGAGGTAGCCAATTTAGCTGCCACCATGGCATCAGAATTAGGTTTGAATCCACGGACAGCAAAACGCGCCGGATTGTTGCATGATATAGGTAAGGTTCCAGATGATGAACCAGAATTACCACATGCCCTTTTAGGGATGAAGCTGGCCGAAAAATACAAAGAGAAGCCAGAAATTTGCAATGCTATTGGAGCCCATCACGATGAAGTGGAGATGAATACGCTAATTGCACCTATTATTCAGGTTTGCGATGCTATTTCTGGTGCCCGTCCAGGTGCCCGACGTGAGGTGGTTGAATCGTACATTAAACGGTTGAAAGATTTGGAAGAATTGGCTTTATCGTACCCTGGCGTATTGAAAACCTATGCTATTCAGGCAGGTAGGGAATTGCGTGTTATAGTGGGTAGCGAAAAAGTGAACGACAACGATGCAGAAACCTTGTCGTACGATATTGCAAAGAAAATTCAGGATGAAATGACATATCCGGGACAAATAAAGATTACGGTTATCCGCGAAACCCGGGCAATAAACTATGCTAAATAGGAAACTTTATGACTGCTGAAAGGCAAATACATAACAAATGTATTTTAGTTACAGGTGGAGCCGGTTTTATCGGCTCCAACCTTATAGAGAGGTTGCTATTGCAGAATAATCAGGTGGTTTGTTTAGATAATTTGCTTACTGGCAAAATCGAAAACATTGAACCTTTTTTAAAAAACAGCCATTTTTCGTTTATCCAAGGCGATATCCGCGACCCTAAAAGCTGTCAAAAAGCGGTAGATGGAGTGGATTTGGTGCTTCATCAGGCCGCATTGGGCTCTGTACCACGTTCCATTAACGACCCAATTACCACAAACGATATTAACATCAACGGATTTTTAAATATGCTTGCGGCATCGCGCGATGCGAAAGTAAAGCGGTTCGTGTATGCAGCGAGTTCATCCACCTATGGCGATAATTATACCTTGCCAAAAATGGAGGAAAATATTGGTAAACCGCTTTCACCGTATGCCATCACCAAATATGTGAATGAATTGTATGCCGATGTTTTTAGCCGTTTATATGGTATGGAAACCATTGGGTTGCGTTATTTTAATGTCTTTGGCCGCAGGCAGGATCCACAAGGGGCTTATGCCGCAGTAATTCCTAAATTTGTTAAGTTACTCATAGATCATGAATCGCCGGTGATTAACGGAGATGGCAATTTTTCGCGCGATTTTACCTATATCGACAATGTGATACAGGCGAATGAATTGGCCGCAACCGTTCAAAATGAGGATGCTTTGAACACTGTTTATAATGTGGCTTATGGTGAAAACACCACGTTGAATTCGTTGTTTGACATTTTAAAAGAAGAGCTGAGCCATTTTGATCCTGAAATTGTGAAAGTGCAAAAAATACATGCACCAAATAGGGAAGGGGATATCCCCCATTCATTGGCATCAATAGCCAAAGCCCAAAAACTGCTTGGATACAACCCTCAGTTTGATAGTAAAACCGGCCTAAAAGAAGCTGTAAAATGGTATTGGAAAAATTTGAAATGAGTTAG
>DYQV01000331.1 GCA_020719105.1 Rikenella microfusus | reverse complement strand
TCTGTTGATTTTTAATTGTATAAAATTTTAAAAACTTTTCGGAGTGGACTCAATTTTTATATTGGTTTTTAATTATTTTTATGAAATTATGAAATTAAAACAGGCCAACTAAATGGCAACTATTCTAAAAAAAATTTGGCAATTCTATTATCAAGGATTCAAAGGAATGACTGTAGGCAAATACCTTTGGCTGCTTATCATTATTAAATTATTTATATTTTTTGTGATTCTAAAACTTATATTTTTCCCTAATTTTTTGAAAACAAATTTCAAAACCGATAAAGAACGGAGTGATTATGTTTTAGAACAATTGACTAAAAAAAAATAATGCTATAAAATTTCATTAGTTTTAATTATTGTAGCATCTCATTTACAATCTATAAAATAAGTATTCATTTAAACCAAAAAGAAATGGAGCATATTGATTTTTCGCTTGTTGATTGGTCGAGAGCCCAATTTGCATTAACAGCACTCTATCATTGGCTGTTTGTGCCATTAACCTTAGGGCTTTCTTTTATTGTTGCCTTTATGGAAACAATTTATGTGCGAACCGGAAATCCTGAATGGAAGCGTTTAACAAAGTTTTGGATGACCCTTTTCGGGATAAACTTTGCTATTGGGGTTGCCACCGGGATTATTCTTGAATTTGAATTTGGCACCAATTGGTCGAATTATTCCTGGTTTGTAGGTGACATTTTTGGGGCGCCACTGGCCATAGAAGGTATTTTGGCTTTCTTTCTTGAATCGACCTTTATTGCGGTTATGTTTTTTGGATGGAACAAAGTAAGCAAGAAATTCCACTTGCTTTCAACCTGGTTGGTTGCTTTTGGTTCCAATCTTTCGGCACTTTGGATTTTAGTTGCCAATGCATGGATGCAAAACCCTGCCGGCATGAAATTCAATATGGTTACAGCCAGGAACGAGATGGTTAATTTTTGGGAAGTATTATTTTCGCCAGTTGCTATCAATAAATTTCTGCATACCATTTCATCAGGATACGTATTGGCATCCATATTTGTGATGGGAATAAGCGCCTGGTTTTTACTAAAAAACCGCGAACAATTATTTGCTAAAAGGAGTATGATAGTGGCCTCTGTATTTGGCTTGGTGGCAACCCTATTTATTGTACTTACCGGTGATGGCTCAGCCCGTTTGGTGGCTAAATATCAACCCATGAAATTTGCGGCTATGGAGAACCTTTATACCGGACAGCAAAATGCACCCCTTGCTGTTATTGGGCTGTTGCAAACCAGTAAATCAGAAACTGACCCCAATCGGCAGGATTTCAAAATAAAAATTGAAATCCCCAATATGCTCTCATATATGGCCTTCCTCGATCCAAATGCCTATGTACCCGGAATTCAGGATTTGGTAAAGGGCAACCCGGAGCATAACCTTCCGTCCTATCGGGAGCGAAGCGAGAAGGGGAAATTAGCCATAACGGCTTTGGCTGAATACCGGACTGCAAAAAATGCCGGGAATGATTCCCTTGCAAATGCTTCGTTTACACTTTTTCAAGATAATTACTCCAGTTTTGGTTATGGATATTATGCCAACCGCAATGTAAATGAGCTTATCCCAAATGTTAAAGCTGCTTTTTACTCTTTCCGCATTATGGTGTTTTTAGGGTTACACTTTCTGGCTTTATTCATTGTGGTGTTGATATTAACCTTGAAAAATAAAATTGATAAGAAAAGAGTTATTTTATATACAGCTCTTTGGTCCATACCACTGGCTTACATCGCCAATGAATTGGGATGGATTGTTGCTGAATTAGGACGTCAACCATGGGTAATTCAGGATATTTTGCCAACCATTGCGGCTGTTTCACAGGTAAGTGCCTCATCCGTAAAGGTAACTTTTGTATTATTTGCGGTCATTTTTACGGGATTGCTTATTGCCGAAATAAAAATTATGACGACACAAATCAAAAAAGGACCCGAAGGGCATGAATAATTTAATTTTAATCAACCTTAAATTATCGAATTATGTTTGAAACATTTTCATATATCGCTTTGCAACAATATTGGTGGATGATAGTTTCCCTATTGGGTGCAATCCTTGTGTTTTTGATGTTTGTTCAAGGTGGACAAACCCTCATATATACATTAGGGAAAACTGAGGACGAACGTTCTCTATTGGTCAATTTGCTGGGTAGGAAGTGGGAATTCACTTTTACTACGTTGGTAACTTTCGGAGGTGCTTTCTTTGCCTCCTTTCCACTATTCTATTCCACCAGTTTTGGAGGTGCCTATTGGGTTTGGATGCTTATCTTAATTGCATTTGTGGTTCAAGCCGTTTCGTATGAATATCGCAGGAAACCTAATAATTTTCTGGGCCAGCGAACTTATGAGGTATTGCTATTTGTGAATGGGTTGTTAGGAACGGTATTAATAGGTACCGCTGTGGCTACTTTCTTTACTGGTTCTGGTTTTTCGGTTGATAAAATGAACATAATCAGATTAGCTGGCGATAAAATGCCTATTATATCGGAATGGACTGGTCCGGCTCATGGATTGGAAGCTGCATTAAATTTGCAAAACCTGGCTTTGGGATTAACGGTCTTCTTTTTAGCAAGAGTACTGGCGTTGCTCTATTTTATGAACCGGCTAAACCATGCCGTTATGATGGAACGCATTAAGAAACAGTTACTTTACAATGCCATCCCATTTGTGGTTTTCTTTCTTGTTTTTGCCATTTGGTTGCTTTTATCCACTGGGTTTGCCATAAATCCGGCAACAAAAGAGGTTTTTATGGAGCCTTTCAAATATTTGCATAATTTGTTGGCAATGCCTTTAGTTGCTGTCCTTTTTCTGGTTGGCGTTTTATTGGTTTTGGCCGGAATTATAATGCCAATTATTGGTTTTGAAAAATACAGCAACAAAGGAATCTGGTTTTCAGGAATCGGTACCGTACTAACCGTATTTTCTTTGCTTTTACTGGCAGGTTTCAATAATACCGCTTATTATCCTTCAACTTCGCATTTGCAAAGTTCGTTAACCATTGAAAATAGCTCATCAAGCCATTATACATTGGTAGCCATGAGCTATGTGTCGTTATTTGTTCCTTTTGTACTTGCCTATATTTGGTATGCTTGGCGTTCTATCGATAACCGTAAAATAGACATTGAAGAAGTAAATTCAGAATCACACTCCTATTAAAAAGTAACATTATGATTATAGAAATTTTATGGCTGCTCAGTTGGCCAATTCTTATAGCAGTATCTTTTGTTCTAATAAATAAAGCGCTAACGATGTTTGAGAAGCGGGCAAATTGATTCATTTGGTTGATTGTTTTCAATCAAATTCAATGTTGATATAATAAAAGGAGGCTTCCGGTTCGGATAGCCTCTTTTTATTTATACGTCTATAAGCTGCCGCAATAATCTAGGGAAATCGCTTTTTAAAAACCCGCCGCGGCGGGTTTAATATGAATGGCCCCGGCTTTCAAGCCGGTGTATATGAATTTGCGGTAAAAAATAGGCGCAAGCACTACCTTGTATTTGAAAATATGCGGCATTCATGCGCCGAAAATAGAAATTCAATATTGAAATTCTTAAAAGCGATTTCTATGAGCAATATTCTAACCCGGATTATTCATGAATAATCCTGACGATTAAGCTCCTCCTCAAAATT
>DYQV01000330.1 GCA_020719105.1 Rikenella microfusus | reverse complement strand
GGGTTAATTTGGAAATACCATTTGAACATAATTGAAGCATAAGTTGTTTGCTGTAATCAAATCAAAAAAATCAAGTAAACTGAATTGGTAAATGTAAATTAAGGTTCTAATTGACTAAATGTTATTTTTTAATGTTTATATTTGTCAAAAATGTGACTAACCTCTGAATTGTATGAATTGTATTATAATTGACGACGATCCTCTAAGCAGGAAAATAATCGAAGGTTTTATTGATAAAACAGATTCCTTGAATTTAGTGGGTTCTTATGAAAGCCCTATAACAGCCTTTCAGGCATTTGATGGGGAGGATAACATTGACTTGATATTTTTGGATGTTGAAATGCCTGAAATGTCAGGTTTGGAATTTATCAACACGCTCGATTCCCCTCCCATGGTAATTATTGTTTCAGGGAAAGAGAAATATGCATTGGAGGCTTTTGAGTATGATGTAGTTGATTATTTACTCAAACCATTGGCGCTTCCCCGATTCTATAAATCAATCAGTAAAGCTCAAAAGCGTCACCTCGATAGGGAAAGCATTTCCCGATATCCGGAGGAGATATTTATAAAAAAGAAAAATTCCACCTTAGTTAGACTTCGTTACGACGATATACTTTGGGTAGAAGCATTGGAAAACTATGTTACGGTAAACACCTTTAAAGAGAAGTTTACCATTCATTTTACCATGAAGTCAATCGAGAATAAACTTCCTCTATCAAAATTCAAAAGAATTCATCGATCGTTTATTGTAAATATTAATCGTATTGAATACATTGAAGATAGCAATGTGGTAATTAAAACAGAATCAGGAACCAAAATATTACCCATTGGCAAGTCATACCGCGATAACTTAATGGATGACTTGAACCTTATTTCAAAATAAGACCCTTTGTATGGTTTCACAGCGCACCTTATTCTTACAGCATGTGGGACAAACCTCGCTGTGCCCAATGGGGCTTGAAGTAGAAAGAGCCAGCGGAATTTATATTTACGATACCCAGGGGAAAGAATACATTGACTTAGTTTCTGGTGTTTCGGTGAGCAATGTGGGTCATTGCCATCCAAAAATTGTTGAAGCCATTAAAAATCAGGTCGATAAGTACATGCATTTGATGGTTTATGGTGAGTTTATTCAACAACCGCAGGTGAATTTTGCAAAAAAAATTGCCGATAACTTACCAACTACTCTTCAAAGCATCTATTTTGTCAACTCAGGAAGTGAAGCCATTGAAGGAGCATTAAAATTAGCCAAACGTTTTACCGGACGCCGACAAATGCTGGCATTTAAAAATGCGTACCATGGAAGTACTCATGGTGCATTGAGCCTTTATGGTGGCAGTGAATTGAATAGTGCGGTGCAACCATTGTTGCCTGAGGTGTTTTTTATGGATTTCAATTCCGAAGAATGCTTATCCTTAATTACCAATAAAACCGCCTGTGTGGTTATGGAAGTAATTCAAGCTGAAGCGGGAGTTATTATTGGAAATGCTGACTTTATAAATCAAGTTCGCCATAAATGCAATGAAACCGGAGCTTTATTAATCTTTGATGAGATTCAAACCGGGTTTGGTCGCACGGGAAAGCTTTTTGCTTTTGAACATTTTCAGGTTATCCCCGACATTCTGTGTTTGGCCAAAGGAATGGGAGGCGGAATGCCTATTGGCGCATTCATTGCTTCAAAAGAAATTATGGGAACATTAACCACTAATCCTACATTGGGACATATTACAACCTTTGGAGGGCATCCAGTTTCATGTGCAGCTGGTTTAGCAGCTTTAAACTTAATTCTTGAAGAAGAACTTTCATTTAAATCCTTACAAAAAGAGGAATTATTTCGCAGATTACTAAAACATCAAGCCATTGAAACCATTCGCGGAAAAGGACTTTTATTAGCTGTTGAATTGAAAGCCGGATTCAATAAGGATGCTTTTTTTAAACGATGTCTTGAAAAAGGAGTGATTTATGACTATTTTTTATTTAGTCAGACATCTTTTCGCATTGCACCGCCACTTACCATAACCTTTGAGGAAATTGAAAAAACAACGAAGCTATTGTTGGAAGCTATGGATGAGGTGATTTTTAGTACTGGTAAAATATAATTACTTTGATTTCGTTTTTCAGAGATATGACACGTTTAAAGTCCTTTTATTTTTTTGTAATTCTATACTTCTTTACCTTCTCAACCGTAAATGGTGAAAATGATAGAGCAGCACAATTTTCGGAAGCAGAAAAAAAAATAGCTGAGCTGGCAAGGCAATTAGCAGCAGTTCGTTTTAACGATTCAATGCTTTTTAGAATAAATTCCCAATTAGTTAATGAATTTAAATCAACATTAACCAGAGAAGGAGCTTTTGATTATGGTTTTGATTCGATTGTAAATGTTGGAAAAGTTGCATCTGACAACGGATTGTTACGAATATTTACCTGGAACCTAGTAAAGGCAGATGGAAAGCACCAGCAGTTTGGATTCATCCAGTATTATTTAAAAGAAGAGAAAATTGTTTTGCTGCATCAATTAAACGATAAATCAGATAGCATCGACAATCCTGGAACAAAGACTTTATCGGCGGAGAATTGGTATGGTGCCATTTACTATCAAATACTTGAAATAGCTGATTCGAGAGGAATAGGATATACTTTAATTGGTTGGGATGGTAACGACTTATATACCAGTAAAAAAGTAATTGATGTACTTTATTTTGATGAAAAAGGAATCCCAAAATTTGGAGCACCTATCTTTCAAGTGGAAAAGAAACAAACCAATCGGGTTATTTTTGAGTATTCACGAATGGTTTCTATGCTGGTTCGGTGGGATTCTGATTACAAAATGATTGTGATGGATCATTTGGCTCCAAACAATTCAATTTATGAAGGAAACTATAAATATTACGGACCCGATTTATCGTATGATGGACTTAAATACATCAACGATTTGTGGGAATATGTTCCAGCGATTGATTATAAAAAACCAAATAAAAAACAGCATTTCAGGCAAAAAAGGTAGTACATAAAATAGTAACTAAGTGTTTTTTTTGAACATTATTGCTTAACTTGCCTTTATAAAGCTATTAAATAATTCATTGTGAGTATAACCCATAACATACGATTGATAATAGTTGAAGATGACCCGATTCAAGCACAGATACTTCATGATAAACTGGTTGAATTGGATGATAAATTCACCATTACTACCTATAAAAGTGGTGAAGAATTGATTGCCGACTATGAGAAAAATGGGTGTCACGCAAAATATCATTATGTAATTCTTGATTATTTTCTGCAAACCAATGAAAATAAAGAGGCTCTTAATGGTTTAGCTATTATTAAAATAATGGGACAAAAGTTTCCAAAAGTTAAAATGATACTTTTTTCAGCCTACGATAATGATGAAAATAGCGATTTTAAACTGATAAAAGAAGAGTCGAATGTGATTGATTTTATTAAAAAATCGGAATTTGCTTATTCTAGTTTGCAAAATACCATACGTTTTCATTATAGCCAAACCATTCTAAATCAAAAGAAAAATAGATTTCAATGGGCTTTGGCAGTGTTCATTTTAATGGTTATCCTTTCATCGCTTCATTTTTTGTTTTCTTTTTTTTCCTGACATATTTTGATTTCCGATTTGGGCAGTATTCTTAAC
>DYQV01000329.1 GCA_020719105.1 Rikenella microfusus | reverse complement strand
CCAGTAACCTCTATCCCTTAGCTATAGCATTCACCAGCCCTTTATGCTTAATTATTTCCATCAGTTTTTCAGGCAAAGGTGGAATTTTAAACACTTTTTGGTTGATGTAAATTTCGCCTTTGGCAAAGTCGGAAGTAACAAAATCGCCAAAATGGTAGGCATTTACAATTTCAGGGCTTACAATTAATAGCAACCCTTGGTTGATGCACGAACGGTAAAAGATACGATTCACCGATTTTACAATTACCGCTTTAACATCAGCGTATGCCAATCCCACGGCAGGATGTTCCCGTGAGCTGCCACAGCCAAAATTATCGCCGGCAATAATAATATCATCGGTTTTTACATTTTCGGCAAATTGGTCGTCGAAACCTTTAAACAAATGGGGCAATATAGCCGAAGCATCTGAGCTAAGTACATTATAGGTAAGGTTTCCGGCAAACATCTGGTCGGTATTCAGGTTATCAACATCGGAATAATTCCACACACCTTTGTTTTTCCGGTTATCGCCCGGTTTAATATCCACGGTTGCACTTTGTGGTTTAGAATAGGGGAACTTTTCATTACCCGGAACAGCCCGAGGATCTGTTATTTCACCTTTCAGTGCCGATAAGGCAACGCAGGCAGGCGAAGCCAGATATATCTGTGACTCCTTGTTGCCCATTCGCCCTTTGAAATTCCGGTTAGCAGTTGATATTACCGTGGTTCCGTCGGCTGGTATTCCTTGTCCGGTTCCCAAACAAGGACCGCAGGAAGAACCCAAAATAATTGCTCCGGCATTCATCAATTTGGTAATAATTCCTTCTTCAATGGCTTGTAAATATATTTCTTTTGATGCCGGGGCAACCAATAATTGCATCCCAAAAGGAAGGGTTTTTCCGTCAAGAATTTTAGCGGCAATCCGCAGATCATCGAGCCGTCCATTGGTGCAGGTACCTATTAAGGCTTGCTGAATTTTAACTCCTTTTACTTCGGCCACAGCCTTCACATTGTCCACATGG
This sequence comes from Rikenella microfusus, assembly GCA_020719105.1. Taxonomy (GTDB): domain Bacteria; phylum Bacteroidota; class Bacteroidia; order Bacteroidales; family SZUA-534; genus GWE2-40-63. The sequence goes on along the minus strand of DYQV01000329.1, from coordinate 2,644 downwards.
TGTGGGGCAGCAACCAAAGGAAATATATCGCTTAAAATAATCTCAATTTCTTTTTCATAATTGGCATCTTTATCCGACCAAACACCGGGGTTCATTTCTTTTCCAAGGAATTGTGCCAATACTTCATCGGGTGGAAAAACTGCATTTTTTGCTCCCATTTCCGAAGCTAAATTGGCAATAGTCATCCGTTCCGAAACGGACAAGGTTTTTACCCCTTCGCCGTGGTATTCAATACTCATATAATTGGCGCCATCGCTGCCAATCATGCCAATAATCCAAAGCGAAACATCTTTGGCATACACGCCTTCGTTTAGTTTTCCATGTAGAACAATTTTTAATGTCTCAGGAACCCTAAACCAAGTTTCGCCACGTCGCCAGATACCGGCCGACTCGGTGCGGTCGATACCTGCTGCCATGGCGTTAAAAGCCCCTGCTGTTGAGGTATGGCTGTCACTACCTACAATCACCATCCCCGGGCGGGCGTGGTTTGCCATAATTTGATGACAGATTCCGCTTCCCACATCGTAGAATTTCTTTACTTTCTGGTCAACTACAAAATTGCGGATGGTTTGATATTGGGTAGCCAGTTTTGCTTCGGTAGGAGGGGCATTGTGGTCGAGAACCACCAACAATTGATCGGGATCCACTACTTGGGTACCACCCATTTTGTTAAAGGTATTCTTAATACTCGAAGTATTATCGTGGGTAAGAATTAAATCGGGTTTATGGAACACAATGCTCCCGGCAGGAGCCCCGAATATTTTTTCAACAAAAGTTTTTCCCATAATTTTATGTTTTTTTTGTAATTAAAATAGTCCACCGTTTTGGTAAATCTCCATTTGAACTTCGGAAAAAGGTTCACCCTTAACACTAATATTATTCTTTGTGTTGGTAATCAATCCAGTAATAAAATCAACTTTTAATACATCACCATCAGCTAAATCAAGTCCATTAAGAGTATTGTAGGTAACAATAGGAAAAGCCGCATTAATAGCATTTCGTTCGTAAATGGCTCCATAGCTTTCAGCTAAAATAGCATTGATGCCCAAAGAGGCAAAGCAGTCAACCGCCTGTTGACGTGAGCTTCCGGATCCAAAGTTCTTTTGAACCACAATTATATCGCCTCGTTTGGCTTTTTTTGCAAAATTCTCATGTCCTTTTAAGTTATCAAAGGTATATTGCCCCATCTCCTTGACATCGGTAATAGCCAGATAGCGGTTGTGGAATATCATATCGGTATCGATATTGTCTTCCTTAATATACCAAACCCGACCTTCAACGGTAGTTGGCTTCTCTATTACTTCCTTTTTTGTTTGAGGAGTTAATTTACTGTTTGCAGTTTGGCTAATAGGTACAGCAAAGAAAGCCGGTTCATCGGGAATATCATCCGGAGTAGTAATCATACCAGCCACTGCCGATGCGGCCACCACCACCGGACTTGCCAAATATACTTCGCCTTTTCCCTGTTTACCCGGGAAATTGCGGTTTCCGGTGCTAATAGTTACTTCTCCTGCTCCGTTTTGCCCCACCTGACCGGCAGCACAGCCTGCACAACCGGCATTTGAGAGCAATGCTCCTGCATTTTTAAATATCTGTACGAGGCCTTCTTCAAGGCATTGTAGCCAGATTTCATCGGTTGCCGGCACAATTTTAAGAACCACTCCAGGAGCTACCTGCCTGCCCTCTAAAATATTAGCTGCAGCACGCATATCCTGCATCCGGCCATTGGTGCAGCTTCCAATAAAAGCAGAGTCAATTTTAACTCCTTTGACTTCCGAAACAGGCACCGTATCATGGGGAGCCCCAGGACGTGACACCCGTGGAGCAAATTCTTCTAAATTTATATTAAACTCTTTTTCATAATGGGCATCTGCATCTGCTTTAATGGGTTCCATCTTTCTGCCGGTGCGTTCTTCACAATAATCCATTACAATAATATTGGGTTCGAAAAGGATGATGATGCAACCCATTTCAGTTGCCATGGAGGCAATGGTAATTCGCTCGTCCAAAGTAAATCGTTCCACCGCTTCACCATAAATTTCAACCGAATAGCCCAATAAGTCGTTGGCACCAAAATGATACAATAAATTCAATGCAATATCTTTTGCTCTGACTTCTTCGGGCCATTCACCGTTTAAATTAATCTTTACCGATGGGGGAACCTTAAACCAAACCTTACCTTTGTTCCAGGCAGCAGCAATGTCTTGGTCGCCCATGCCTTGGCCAAAAGAGCCAATTGCCCCTAAAATATTGGCATGTGAGTCGGTAGTAACGGCAGTTGAACCGGGCCATGCCAAACCTTCTTGTATCATGGCATGGGTACCAATTCCTTTATCAATATCGTAAACTTTAATGCTATTTTCGCGGGCATATAAACGGCAGATATGCTGATTTACCGCATATTTTTGGTCGGAACCGGTTGGATTGCAATCGAAAGTGAAAAATGTTTTTAATGGATTTTCAATGCCTAATTTGTGATCTTTCAGATGTTTGACCACATTGGCACCACCAAAATCGCGGGCAGCACGGGTATCTATATCTATATCTACAATATCACCGGGTTTTACGGTACTAAATTTTGAATGGTTGGCAATAATCTTTTCAATGAGTGTCATATTTGTTTTTTTTAGTTGAATAATTTTTA
>DYQV01000328.1 GCA_020719105.1 Rikenella microfusus | reverse complement strand
ATTTTGTGGAATAGCTTAATCGTCAGGATTATTCATGAATAATCCGGGTTAAAACTTTACAGCAAAACCAACGGTGAGATATTCTTTAAACTGAACCGCCTTTGTTGTTCCATCGGGAACCCGTTCTCCATTTTCATCCTTAAACTTGGGAACCAATTGGTCGTCATCGTAAATTAAACGTGTGGAAATGGTTGCCCTGATAAAATCATTTACAGGAAAAATTAGCCTAAAATCCCAGTCAATATCAACGTTTTGAGGATTATTAACGTAATTGGAGAAAAGTTCTAAATAATTTTCCATTTCAATGTTGCCCCAAACCTTTGTTTTATAAGACCCTTTAATAATGGCTCCTGTTTCAGACCTAACTTTTTCTGATGGGTTAAGCCCGTATTTGGTTTCATTCACAGTATCGGCCAATACAATGGTATTTTTTGATGATAAAGGCGATACAAACAAGACCGTTTTAGGTATGGACTTAATATCCAATCCAAGTGCAAAGGTAATATACCCCGGACTCATATATTCTGATACCGGAATCTTGGATGTGGGAGTTGGATATTCAAATCCCGGAGCAAATTGTGATTTGAAATTAAAAAAACCACTCAAAAAGTAATCTTTAAATAATTTGTGTCCATACTTCGAAACCAGTTCAATCCGGTCTTCGGTTGTCTTTAGAAAATTATCTTTTCCACCTTGCCGCATAGCACCATATTTAAAAATTCCCCTATTTTCAAACGTGTAATTTTCTTCTTGGTATATAGCAAAAAGCTCCAAACCTGTCATAAATGAAAGGGATGATTCTCCTCCTTTGGCCCACGATTCCGATAAATAGTTCTGTGCTAAATCAACATTGGCATTTCCTCCCAGAATCCATTTTACTTTTCCTTTTTCAATAGGACGATTATTAATGGTTAATTTTCTTTCATCGTTAAAATTATTACCTAAGTTACCAATGGCCTCTTTAGCTTTTTCATCGGTTTTATAATGCACAAGGGGAGTATTGTCGACAAGAATTCGCATGGAATTTTTATCAATATCCCTAATAACAGCCTTGCTTTTGGTTCCCCAGTAATCGGTAATTGAAAAACGGATTAATTCCGGACTGTTATCATACAAATGGATTAATAAGGAATCTCCCTCAAGATTTATAAGGTAAAAATTTATGGTATCGTGTCGCATTTTTTTAATCCACTTAAATACAGCATCTTGCGAAAAGTACTCAATACCTTGTTCAATTGAACGGGAGAGTGAATCGTTGTATGGACTCAATGCTTCAAATATACTGTCCATTTTAAAGGGACTGTCAAAATAAAGCGAATCCAACTTCGCGGAAGCAATACTATCTTTCAAAGATAAACTTAACGTATCGGTGTTTTTTTGCAACTCTTTATATTGCCAATAGTCAGCCATAAACCTTGAACGCTCCTGATTTAAGCTATCTACAATTCGCCTGAATGCAATAAGATTCATGAGTTGTGTATTGACTTTATTATCATCAATATATTGTTGAACCAATAAAACCTTAGCTTTTAATACTTCATCGGTTGAAAATTGGAGCAAATAATTAAAAGCCTCCTTATAAATTGAGTCGGTATAACTGGCATTTGGGTTATGGTCGAAATAATCGCTTACATGCTGTAATTCTGGCAACAAATCCTGGTGAGAATTTCTATTATTATTGCTTTGACCTAATACGGTTACCCAAGGTAAGAGAAAACTAATAAATATAGTGGTTTGAATTATAAAAAAACTTCGGTTTTTCATTTACTATATAAAGGAGGTTTAAAAAAGGCAAAATAAGCAAAATGCTTCCTTTTTAACAAATACTGATTTGTTCGATCGATGATGGAGCTTATACAAATATATAAACGGCTTAGGGGAAACTAAGCCGTTTTCATTTATTCATAATGAATATTCAATTTCATCTTCCAATTCCTTCGAACCAATTGTCGCGGTAAACCATTTTCTGATCATGTATCCTTTTTGTGAATTTACCGTATTTTACTGTAACTCCAGCCGAAGCAACCATTACCCAGCAATTTTCGGGAATAACATTGCTTTGAACCAACACAATATCTTTTTGGTCTTTTGATTCTGGAACCGCCATTTTACCTTCAGGGCCTGATTCCCACCCTAAATGGAAATTGAAATTGTACTGCAAATCGCTTACAATTTTGAATTTACCCAAATCGGATAGGGTCATTTTCATGGTACAGTTTTTGGCACCTGCCAAATTATCCGCCGGATCAACAACTATACTCAGTTTTGGCAACACCACATCCGATTCAGACAATAAAGCAAAGATACTTTCGGTTTTTAAAATATTCATAGCAGCATCGTAAAACTCAAATACCAGCTCAACATCTTCCATTCCCTTTGGAGTGTAGTGAATGGCATCCGAAAGGAAACCCTGTTTTTTCACTTCTTGGTTAAATAAAATGCTATCGTGAAGTTTTACTGTAACATATTTTACATCAGCATCCAAAAACAGTTCCACAGGTATGGTATTGCTATAAACTTCCTGGTTTTTAGGGGATACCACCAATCCTTTTAAATAGGTAACCAAAGCATGCCATACAGGCCGTGGAGTTCCTACGGTATCATTCAAACCGCTATAACCCCAGTAACCAAACCACTCTTCCGGAGTGTCATCATGTATAGCAGGTTTACCTCCTTTCCACCAACCATCGGCATAATAAAATGGGCAAGCACCCACCGCTCCTGCGTCAAGTATGCTTCGGTAATTTTTTATTACGCCTGTTTTCTGTTCTTCCATGGTATTTCCACCATACATTCCCCATCCCATATCAGATACAGAATAACCGAATTCTGTAATAATCATTGGTTTTTGATTTTTATTCAATTCATTACACCAGCTCAAAAAATTGCCCATTCCCATGGTTCTAACCTGACCATTATTATAATCATAACAATTATAACCATAAAAGTCAAGCAGGTTCATATCCATAAAGTCGTTGGTAGCCGCATTACCTGAAATACCAACTGGAATTCCCGGATGTTCAGTATTTAGTATGCTTTTCATGGTAGAAAGCATATAAGCCATCTCTTTCGCTCCCACTTTGTAAATATGGTCGGTCATGGGTTCGTTTAAAATTAAATATGAAATAACACAATCGTATTTTTTGGTATAAGATACCACACTTCTAACCAGTTCTTCCGACCTTTTCATATACTCGGCATCGCCATAATCTTCCTCAGGCTTTAACCAGATACCGAAAATAATTTTCAAACCTGATTCCTGAACAATTTGCAACTGCTCCTCCGATAATTGACTCCAGGTTCTGATAGAATTGAATCCGCCATCTTTTAGAATTTTCACATCGGCACGTAACCTACCCAAATCAGAAATTGTGTCTTTGTAAGGATCTTGTCCGGGCCGGGCGCCAATTTCGTAACCAATGGCTTTTATAAAATATTTATCGCCATTAAGATAGTACCAACCATCTTTAACTTCAACCGTTGATTTCTGTTTAACTTCAACCTGTTTGCAGCCGATAGCCATAATGGAGGCAAAAAATAGAATCATTAATGCGTTTTTAACACCTGATTTTTTCATAGTATTTATCCGTTTTATGTTATCTGTTCTAATAATTACAGCATATTAATCCATCCAAAGATAAAATA
>DYQV01000327.1 GCA_020719105.1 Rikenella microfusus | reverse complement strand
AGTTCCATTCACAAGTTGCAACTACTAAATTACCCTTCTTTGATATCAAAAACGATTCCGTCAATTGCCAGTTCAGTGTTTGGAAACTCTTCACGGGCTTCATTAAGTAAAGTTTCAAGTGATTTGTAGCGATGAGAAAAATGACCAATAATTAATTTTTTTACTCCAGCTCTATTTGCAATTTCAGCTGCCTGTCGCGCCGTTGAATGGCCCGTTTCTTTTGCTCTTTTTTTTCCTTCATCGGAAAAAGTAGCCTCGTGGTATAATAAATCAACCCCTTTAATAAATGGAACTATGCCTGGATTCTTAGCTGTATCACTAACAAAGGCATAAGACCTTGCTGGGGATGCTTCTTTGGTCAATGTATGATTTGGATGCATCTTACCATCCTCATCATAAAAATCTTCCCCTTCTTTAATTGATTGAAGTAAACGAATGGGTATATTAAGCTCTTTAATAATCAAACTTCTTAGGTGCCTCAACTTAGGTTTTTCACGGAAAATAAATCCACAGGTTGGCACCCTGTGACGCAGGGGAAAAGATTCTACTGTTAGTTTATCGTCCTCAAAAATTAATTCGTTGCCTTGATAATGCAATGGATGGAAAATAATATCAAATCCAATTCCTTTTTCCATAGTTGAAATGAACATATCTATTAGTTCCTTTAGTCGAAAAGGGCCATAAATGTGCAAAGGCAATTTTCTATTGTTAAGGCTTAAGCTGGATATAAATCCAAAAATGCCTAAAAAATGATCACCATGCAAATGACTTATAAAAACATGGTTGATTCGCGTAAATTTTATATGAAACCTTTTTAATTGGATTTGGGTTCCTTCACCGCAGTCAATTAAAAAAAACCGCTCAAGTACATTAAGCACTTGAGCGGTTGAGAATCTTCCGGGTGAAGGCATTGCCGAACTGCACCCTAATATGGTTAGGGAAAAAACCATTAAGCTCCTTCCTTGGTAATCACTTCGGCAGCCTCAACTAGTGTATTGGTAATATTCAATACAGTGTCGAGTTGAGAAATAGTTATTAATCGCTCTACTGCTGTTTGCAATCCTGTAAGTACAAAAGTACCATTTGCATTTTTGCAAAGCCGGTTTGCTACTAAAATAGCCGATAACCCAGATGAGTCACAATATCGGCAATTACTCAAATCCAATACGATATTTTTTTCACCATTGCCTGCAATTAAAACCAACTCTGATTTCAACGATGGGGCAATGTGTGTGTCAAGTTTATCTATCATAACTTGAATCTGAGTATAGTTATCCAGTTTGTCGATTTTAAATTCCATGGACTTATATTTTTTACATGGTGAATATTTGATTTTTACCAAATATAATAAAACTATTCCTCACACTGCACAAAATAAATTACTTTTTTTTTATTCTTGTGTAGCTTCACCTTTGGCTTTCGACTTTTTCGACTTTGCAGTTGAATCCATTTCATCCTTTAAGGCTGCCAATTCAGCTATATCACCAAGTGTTGTTTTCTCCATAGTGTCAACTGCCTTTTTGGGGGCTTTTTTTGTTGTTTTTGGAGCAGCGGCTACTTTGTTAGCTTTTTCTTCCGCCCTTTTAATATCTTCAAAAACCCTTGAATGGCTAACAATTATTTTCTTGGCTTCTTTATTGAATTCAATTACTTTAAAATCCAATTTTTCTTCCAACTTAGCGGGTGATCCGTCTTCCTTAACCAAATGTTTTGGGGTACAGAATCCTTCAACACCGTAAGGTAATGAAACAATAGCCCCTTTGTCGGCTAATTCAATGATAGTACCTTCGTGGATGGAATCCATGGTGAATAACGTTTCAAAAACATCCCATGGGTTTTCTTCCAATTGCTTGTGTCCAAGTCGCAAGCGACGGTTTTCTTTGTCAATTTCAAGAACCATTACTTCAATTTCGGCTCCAATGGTAGTAAATTCTGCTGGATGCTTAATTTTCTTTGTCCATGAAAGATCTGAAATGTGAATCAACCCATCAACACCTTCTTCAATTTCTACAAATACACCAAAGTTTGTAAAGTTACGAACTTTTGCTTTGTGACGAGATTCAATTGGATAAGCGGTTTCAATGGCTTCCCATGGATCAGCTTTTAGTTGCTTCATGCCTAAAGACATTTTGCGATCTTCACGATCCAAGGTAAGGATAACTGCTTTAATTTCGTCACCAACTTTCAGGAACTCATTGGCACTGCGTAAGTGCTGCGACCAAGACATTTCAGAAACGTGGATTAAGCCTTCTACTCCGGTTGCAATTTCAACAAATGCACCATAATCGGCCATTACCACAACTTTTCCGCTTACTTTGTCACCAACATTCAGATTAGCATCTAAAGCATCCCATGGATGTGGGGTTAATTGTTTTAAACCTAATGCAATACGTTTTTTATCGTCATCAAAATCAAGGATTACCACATTCAATTTTTGATCTAATTGAACGATTTCTTCCGGATGAGATATTCTTCCCCATGAAAGGTCGGTAATGTGGATAAGACCATCAACACCACCCAAATCGATGAATACGCCATAAGAGGTAATATTTTTAACGGTTCCTTCCAAAACCTGTCCTTTTTCAAGTTTTGCAATAATTTCTTTTTTCTGTTGTTCCAATTCGGCTTCAATAAGTGCTTTGTGCGAAACAACCACGTTTTTGAATTCATGGTTAATTTTAACCACTTTGAATTCCATTGTTTTGTTTACATAAATATCATAATCGCGGATTGGTTTCACATCAATTTGTGATCCAGGTAAGAAGGCCTCAATGCCAAATACATCCACAATCATACCACCTTTAGTGCGGCATTTGATGTAACCTTTTATAATTTCATCTTGCTCAAGGGCCTGATTAACTCTATCCCATGAACGAAGAGCGCGAGCTTTTTTGTGTGAAAGCGATAATTGACCCGTACGGTCTTCCTGGCTTTCAACGTAAACTTCTACTTTATCGCCAATTTGTAGTTCGGGATTGTAGCGAAACTCATTCATGTTCACAACACCTTCCGATTTGTACCCAATATTAATAAGGGCTTCACGCTTATTCATGGCTACTACGGTTCCATCAATAACTTCGTTTTCGGTAATCGACGATAATGTTTTGTCGTAAATTGATTCCAGTTCTAAGCGTAAATCGCTTTTTACTGAGTCATTTTCATAGGCATCCCAATCAAATTCCTCAGGTTTTACTATTACGTGTTCTCTTTTTACAATAACAACCTCTTCTTGTTCAAGGTTAGCATCGTTTTGCTCCATTTCCTGAGCGTCTAATAATTCATTGTTTTCCATCTAAATTCAATAATAATTAATAAGTTAGACATTATATTTAAAAATGCAGCGCAAAATAACAGTTTTATAACGAATTGAGCAAGGAATGGATTCACTTTTTGAAATTTATTATTCTATTTCAACCAATTAACGGCAAAATAAGTTCAAATCATTGATTTCAAGTTGTATTTAAATCACCTATTGTTTATGAATTTAAATAAAATGATAGGATAACTATATTATTCTCTTAAATCCATCCAAAAATTTTGTTTCGTTTCAATGTGTGTATGCAGTTTAAAGATTTATTGTAATTTAGCAACATTGAATTTAACCCGCTTTATTCATACCTGAGCACAGCGAAAGGTATGAATGTGCGATGGGTGTTG
>DYQV01000326.1 GCA_020719105.1 Rikenella microfusus | reverse complement strand
TTTTGTGGAATAGCTTAATCGTCAGGATTATTCATGAATAATCCGGGTTAAACCCTTATCAGGGTTTCAATTACCATAAAAATGCTTAATTTTATATCCTTTTAAAAAACTAAAAATGAATTATTATAAATTTTGTATCGCAATAATTTTGGCTGCTTTCATTTTATTTACAGGTTGCAATCCTGATAAAAAGAGCAAAAAGCAGGTAAAAGAAATGGTAGATCAGGAGCTAATTGCTGAGGAAGAATTGGCTGACGATTTACAAAAAGCAAAACAAGTATTCTATGCATTACCATCGCCCATTGAAACTGCCATGCTTTTAAAAAGGGCAGAAGCTAATTTTAATCCGTTATTATTAAATCCCACTGAAAAAGCTGAAAAATACACCTCCACGGCACAAAAAGCATTGAATTTTGGAGTTTATGGAGCAGATTTAAGCTATACCAGCCTTTTCATGCAAACACAAACTACCATGCAAATTATGTCCGTTTCAAAACACATCGCCGATGAAATGGGAATATATGCCTATATTGATGATAAAATAGTTGAACGACTTGAAAAGAATATAAATAATCGGGATTCAAGTATGGCCATCATAACAGAGGCTTTCATGAATAGCAGTTCATACTTGCGTGAAGCCGGGAGACCCGAAACAGGTGCTTTAATAATTGCTGGTGGTTGGATTGAAGGGCTTTATATTGCTACCGGACTTACTAAAGTTTCACCAAACAATAACGAGTTAATTGATCGCATCATTGATCAAAAACTTTCTCTTGGAACCCTGATTAGTTTATTAGAACAATATAAATACAACCCGGAAATTAAGCGGGTATTAGGAATGTTATATGAGATTAAACAGATTTATGATCAAATAACCATTGTTTCTTCTCAGGTGGAACCTGTTACAAATAATGAAACCAAAATGACCACCTTGCAAGCCAATACTCAAATATTTGTATCGCAAGAAGTTTTTGATAATCTATGCCATACTGCTGATAGCATCCGAAATTTGATTACTGGCATTTAATTTGTTACTTTTTCCGTCTTAAAAAACGTATTATGATGACTCAAAAATTAGTATTTACCCTTTTGTCCAGCTTATTTCCTTTTATTCTGATAGCTCAAATGGCCTCATCAAATAAACAAACCAAACCATTTTCAAATAATCTGGGAGCTGCTGACTATCATTTTGAGGTTGGAACTCAAGCTGGATTTTCGTCGGATAAATCCTCTTTTTTAACTACCTATTTTTCGCCCTCTGCAACTTTTGACATATCTAAAAAGTTTTCGATAGTTGCAGGAGTTGGTGCCTCATTTACTCAATTAAATAATATAACCGTATTGAATTATGATAAAAGCATGACTAAAACCGATGCAACGGTCTCATCAGTTTACACTTATGCAACCGGTATTTATCAGCTCAATCCAAAAGTAAACATTTATGGCGGAGTTATGGTTGAGCAGGTTTTTACAAATCCCCAAAGCAACTATGCACCCATAAATAACAGATATAAAGATGTTAGCTTGGGAATTAACTATAACGTTAACCGACACATCAGTTTTAATGCTCAGGTCCAGTTTTCTGACTATCCATACCAAACACGAAATACATACCAAAGAACAACTGGGATGCAAGGATTTCAAGGATATTCAGGATTTTCACCTTTTTAGTAATTGTTATCTTTCCCGTTGAAAATTATCCTGTTTGAAAAAAAAAACTTGGATTTCATTTCATAATTTCTATTTTTGACACTCATTTTAACTAAAAATTAATTTATTATGATCAAAAAAGGATTTTTTGCTTTACTAATGGTGATAAGTTTTATTGGTATTGCACAGGAAAAAGATGCCATAACTCTTAAAAACGAAGGTAACGAAGCTTACAAAAACAAAGACTTTAGCACGGCTTATACCGCCTATTCAGCTGCTTTAACCCTTTTGGAAAAAGACGGAATTGTGGATACTACCTATATATATAATGCAGGTTATTGTGCATTTAAAGCCGATAAACTGGAACAAGCCATTCCATATCTTGAAAAAACAATTGAATTAAATTATAAAGAAGAAAAACCTTATGTATCGCTCGGTCAGGTTTACATGAAGCAGGATAATTTGCCAAAAATGGAGCAAGTTTTGAATCAAGGATTAACTAAATATCCTGAAGATAAAACGCTTAAAAAACTAATGAGTCACTGCTATTTAAAACAAGGATTGGAGTTTTACAAAATTGGAAATGATATCAAGTCAAAAGCCAACAGCAGTGGATTGAACACCTCAGATCCTGAAGCTTTTAAAGCAGAATACACTAAAGCTGATGAGGAATTTAAAAAGGCTTTGCCTTTGATGGAAAAATCAGTAAGTTTTGATGAAAAAAATGATAAGGCTTTGAAAGCTCTCCAAAATATTTATGTTAATTTGGAAATGGCGGAAAAAGCAGATGAAATTAAAGTAAAATTGGAATCATTATAACCAATTCAAATAATAGAATTAAGGCTATCGGAAGGTAGCCTTTTTTTATATCGAATAAGTAACCCTAATGCCATTCGGCGCAATTATCCACGATGTTCGCGTTTGATTTTTCCGATGCAATTTGGGAATAAGAAAACCCGTAAGGCCACCAACCAAACCTCCTGCAATAACATCCGTCGGAAAATGTTGACCTGAGTAAACCCTTGAAATTCCTATTCCGGTTGCTAAACCTAATGAACTAGTCCAGATCCAATTGCTGCGGGCCGATTTACCATAAGTATCCGCATAAACTTTAGAAACGAAAACGGCTGAAATAAAAGCACACCTTCATTATTACCCAAATTGAGCGATTTGAAAAGGCAAATCACTCAACCGACTGAGAAATCGTTGGTTGGCACTCCGTATTTTAATACCAATCCAAAAGTCCAGGTAGCTGGGGTAATAATATAATCTACCGTATTTTATTGATAAACAGAATTATAAGTTTGAGCTTTTATAGCTTGAGGTAAAACAAGCAGTTTAATAAGTTGACATTACCTTCTGCACAAAAGATATCGACTCGGGTCCAACATTAAATACCAAATCAATGATTGAAAGATTGGGTATAAAACCATGCCGTTGTTCAAACCCCTGTACATAAGATGGTTGCTGTAGTTGATTAATAATGGTTGTTGCCTTTATTTTAGGATGAATTTCATTTCTAAAGTCCATAAAATTACCGGTTGGCTCATATAAAATTGTTTTATCAACCTTTACATTTATTTTTAACCAGTTAAAAGTGAGGTTTAAAATTTCGTGATTCAAATCCAATAGGTAGGTATGTTTCTTTTTATAAATTGGCAATATATCATCGAAATAATATTCATAAAACGGACTTGAACGATAAGCCGCCTCCATTGATTTTAAATGATTTTTCTGCCAATGGGTATCATAAGTAATTTTCAAATCTTTAATCAGAACTTTATGAAATGAACCTTTTTCAACGGGTACAATCAGCAATTGAATGCCATTGGGGCCATAAATCTGGCATCGGTTCCGATAGGATTGTTTGGTATAGGTTTCCCAATATTCAATATTAATTTTAGAATACTGAATGCAAGCAGCAAGATACTGAATGGGAGGCCAATAAGCTGTTGATAAAAGACAGGATATTTGATTCATATAACAATGGTTAATTCAACTACTTTTAA
>DYQV01000325.1 GCA_020719105.1 Rikenella microfusus | reverse complement strand
CTAAATCCTCTTGATAAAAATCGGCCTTAATCGCAATGAATGTATTGAGCCACTAGCTTTTCTATCATTTCACTTTTACCATACAACCGTTCACTTAAATCTTTATCATCATAAGCCTTAAGCTTATTTATGATTCGATTGATGGTACCTGAAGGAAAAATATTGTTTTCCTCAAAAATTGCCCGCTGCTTTTCAAGGCATTCCGCTGATTCAAAACAAGATTGTGGCAAATGGTTAAGGCGTTCCCGGATTGTTGAATTTTCCTCATGAAAAATATTAACATCTACATACAAATCTTTTGCTTTTTCAAGTGAACTGTTATCTAACAAACCTTTTTTTGCCCCTATTATTAAGCCAGCCATTAAATGATGCAAGTCAGCTGAGCCATCGGCTGCCCTGAATTCAACCGTTTGCTTACCGGGAATATAGGGTATCTCCCCTTTTTCCTGAGGATTTGCATTTTTAATCATATTTGTTTTTGCAACCCAGCCCAGCGGCACCCTAACCAACACCGAACGATTGGTATCGCCCCAGCATATCATAGTAGGAGCCTCTTGATGAGGAACCAGCCTTAAATAGGAAAGCGGTATGGTATTGCCGAAAGATGTTAGCGATGGAGCCACTTCAAGAATGCCTGCCATGGTTTTTTTTGCCACATCGCTGAGCTGATAGTCTTCAATCATTTTATTCTCGCCATCTTTTTCAAGCATCATGTGTATATGAAGACCGCTTCCGGCTTTTCCAACCGTAATTTTAGGAGCGAAACTGATTTGAACCTTGTACTTCTGGCCCAACATACGTAAAATCCATTTTGCAATAATGAGTTGATCCACAGCATCCTCAGCTTCTACTGGATTGAACTCGATTTCGTGCTGTTCATAATCAAGGGTTTCTGTGGAAAAATTTCCCACTTCAGAATGTCCATATTTGATTTTCCCTCCCGATTGTGCAATAAGTTTCATTGCCTCTACTCTCAGTGTTTCCCATTTTGTAAAAGGCATTGAATTGTGATACCCTTTTTGGTCGGGAGTTGGATAAATGGAACCTTTTTCGCTTGAAACATAATACTCAAGCTCTCCCATGGCCTTAAAAGTAAAACCGGTTGTGGCTTTGAAATTTTCATGGGCTTTTTTAAGTATATATTCTGGCGCACTTTCCAGTGGTTTTCCATCCGATGTGTAAAATGAACACAGCAAATCGAGTGCTGGTGATTCAGAAAAAGGGTTGACAAAAGCGGTTTTAAACCTCGGAATTACATATAAATCGCTTCTTCCAGCCTCAATATATGAAAATAAACTGGAGCCATCAACACGCTCACCGGTAGATAAAACCGAATCGAGGTATTCTTTACTGGTTATCACAAAATTCAGCGTTTTCAATTTTCCATCTTCTCCAACATATCTGAAATTAAGTAATTCAATTCCATTCTCATCAATAAACTGGATAATATCGTGTTTGGTAAACTCTTCGGCTGGTTTCTTTATATGGCGAACCAGTTTATTCGGGTTTAATAATACTTCTCTTTCTTTCATATAACTGTTTTAATTGATTAAATAATTCAGTAAGCCTTACTGCGAATAGGCTATGCAACAATAAACTATTCTTGGAAAAGGTTGGTTTAAAACAATACTTTCTTTTTAACTAACCCTTAATGCTTTGCTCAGTTATAAATAAAGCGAGTTAAAAGTATGGATAAACTTTGCATATACAAATGATAATTCTAAGGTTAAATAACATGAATTTGGAACTTAAAATATAAGGTTCTATTTTTATATCATATTGATAATTGCCAAAAGAATGACAGGTTTAAACCCGCCGAGCGGCGAATCAATTATAAAAAGCTGGATAAAGAATAACCGAAATCCTTATAGAAAAAAAATAATAAAATCAGTACAAACGGGTTACTGTTACTTCAACCCCCTTTTCTTCTAAAAAATTAATAACTTTTGGGAAAAGATTGGGTTGTTCTGCCAAAATCTCCGGTGGAATTAATCCCTTTTTTTCAAAAAGTCCTTCCAAAACAATTTTTGCTACGGCAACACAAGTGTAACCCGTAGTTCGAGCCATACTATGAATTCCCGATTTATGATCGAATTTATCGTAAATTAAATATTCGTATCCTTCCGATTCAATACTTGTTGAGCCGTAAACATTGGCTTTTAATAACGTAAAATCTTCTTCTCCTTGTTTTAATTCCCATAATGGAAGCAGTAATTGGGTAGTTACATCAATGGGCTTTATTTTTAAACCTTTCACCTCAATCGCCTGATGCGAAAAAAATCCGCATTCGCGCAAAACTTTTAAATATTCAATAGTTCCCGGGTAGCGTAAGGTTTTCTCAATCATGTTTGGAACTTTCATGGTTTTAAGCAAGGTCCTTAACCCATCTGAGTTCCATGCCTCCAACGAACCAATATTTTTGAAATTTATAATTTCCGGATCGCTTAAGGCATCTTTTGTAACCTGTTTGCCATTCTCCATATAGCGTGCCGGGCGCACATATTCTTCAATAACATCAGCCGGCGAAAAAACGGCTTTATATTCCCAGGGCCATTCTCTAATAACTGGCAATCCACCCACAACGCATTCGTATCTATCAACTTTCATACTGGCGTTGTGATAGCCTAAAATCATGTTACTAATTCCGGGGGCAATCCCGCAATCCATAATTACCGACACCTTATTATGCTTAGCCCGCTCATCTAAATCGAACGGATCTTCAGGAAAAAAAGAGATGTCAACCATGTTTTTACCTGCATCAATCACTTTTTTAATCACTTCGTAACCCAAAAATCCCGGAACAGCGCCTATAACTAAATCAGCATCAACAATCTGTTTTTCCAATGCTTTACGGTCGGTTACATCAGCTTGCACACACGGAATTCCAAAACATCGGTTTAAATTGGTTATCGTCAAATCATCAATATCAACAACGGTTACACTATACTGCCGGCTTAATTCAACAGCAATGGTGCCGCCAACCAAACCTCCTCCAAGGACTACAATTTTTTTGTTCATTGTGGAACTATTTTAAAAAACCAAATTACAAAATTTAAGGTAGATTTTCACTTTTGCTAATTTAATTTTTGATCTCTATCCAGTGTGTGAAAGATTGATTCTTGGCGATTGAAGACAGATTCCAGATTGTTAATTTTGCTTTTCAATTTATCGTAAAACTGTTTTCTCTGAGTCCCAATAGAATTGTGGCTTAGAAATGTCTTTGCTGTATTTTTCTAATTCACTCTTACTTATAACTTTGCTATTCATTTTCTGCAATGGGACAATAAATAATTCTTGTGGTTTTCCAGGTTCTCCACCAACACCAATTACTACAAATACTGGAATTTCAAGCTTTTCAGAATATTCTTTATAATTCACAATTTGATAATTTTCAGCCCATTCAATGCCATTCTTATAATAGCTTTTACGCCATTTACATTCTATTGCAAAAGCCTCATGAATATTCTTAGATTTGAAATTAAAAATCACTTCCAAATCTGGAAAGTGATTGGAAATAGCATAAATTCCATCAACATATTTGTCGCTGCGCCACTCTTGTAAAATAAAGTATTTTGGGTCAAAGTTCTTTACTACAAATTTTTCAAATGCATCGCCTTTAGCCCGCTTTATTCATACCTGAGCAAAGCGAAAGGTATGAATGTGCGATGGGT
>DYQV01000324.1 GCA_020719105.1 Rikenella microfusus | reverse complement strand
AAATGGTTCAGTACTAATTGTTCATTACAAATTACTAATTGTAAATTGTTAATTACTCATTGTTTTTCCCCGGTAAACCAACAAAATAAATAAACCCAAGGCTATTCCTATAATATTGAAAGCCACATCATAAATATCAAACCTACGGTTTCCATTCGTTAGCAGTAACTGGAGCAGCTCAATGAGTAACCCCAGGCCAAAGGTAATAAGGGAGATTTTAACTAAGGAAAGATGGGTAAACAGTAGCTGGGTAACTACTATAAACAGGGCAAACAGAATTAAATGAAAATGCTTGTCTTGGTCCACCCACCACCATCTTACCACACCGGTTAAATCAAGCAATGAGGTGGTGATTATGAGCAGAATGATAAGCAACCAAAGTACCAGTTTATGGTGGGTTTTTGTCATTTCACTTTCTTTAAAACAGCATCTATACTCTTGTTGAAGCTCAAAGCAACAGAAAGGTTATCAAAAATAAATTGTGGGTAGTAGATTTAAGCCTAGTGTGGTTTTAACTAGGTTTTATTATACTTCATTCGAAGCAATAGGTTGGGTATGCAGGTAATAATAAGAGGAATTATTAGAATTAAGATTCCAAAAGTTTGAGCCCGCAATTTTTGCAATACCAGCGACAACAATATAAACAGAATAGAAACCACCGAAAGTACGGTGGTAGCTTGGGTATGATTTAAACCCAACTCCAACAGCAGGTGATGGATATGACGTTTATCGGGATGAAAAGGAGACGTACGATTGTATAAACGTATCACAAATACTTTTAACATATCAACCAAGGGCAAGGCTAAAAAACCCATGGCCACTACCGGCGAGGTGATGATTTTGTAGGGACCCTCGTAAGTGCGGTTTATCTCAATGAATTCGATGGCTAAAAAAGCCAATATAACGCCCAGCAATAGCGACCCGGTATCGCCCATAAAAATACGGGCAGGAGTAACGTTATAGCGCAAAAAGGCCAACAAAGCCCCTATTAAAGCAGCTATTAGTATGGTTAACTGAAGGCTTACTTCGTTGCCTACCAGAAAAAACCAGATACCAAAGGCTGTACTTGATATGAGGGAAGAACTGGTACAAAGGGCATTGATGCCATCAATTAAATTTACGGCATTTACAATGGTTAAAAAAGTAAAAATGGTAAAGAGAACACTTATCCAATAGGGCAATCCCACAATTCCCAAAAGTCCATAAAAACTGGTGATGCGTACATCGCCCAAAACCACCAAAACGGATACAGCAACTAATAGCCCCACAAATTTTTTACCTGGTGCCAATGCAATAACATCGTCTTTCATTCCCAGAAAAAAACTAATTATCATGGCAAACATAAAATACTGTAAACTGGGGAATACTTTAAAATTCGTAAATAAAGCTAAGGAAAGAATGAACCCGATAAAGATGCCTAAACCACCCAATGTTGGAATGGATGCGGTATGAGAGGTGCGGCTGTTGGGTTTATCAACCAAACCTTTGGAATGAGCAATGCTAATAATAACCGGTATCACCCCATAGGTAATTATAAATGAAACCGCAAAAGCAACTAAAAGTAATAACCAGAGATTATTAAAAACAAACATAACCCATTTATTTATTTAAAGAATTGTGGCACCTTACTAACATTCTTCAAAAATAGGGAATAAAATCCACCTACGTTATTTTTTCTTAAAGCCTTTACGTCTTCTTTCATTTTGTTTATCAAATTTTTTACCGCGTTGCTTTTACCGCCCACCCTCATTTTTACTAAATATGTGGGTACAAAACAGGCCGAAATGCCCCCAGAGAATATACGCAACATAAAATCGTAATCGGCCGCTATGTGAAAAGTAACATCAAAGAGTCCAAATTTGCTGTAAACTGCTTTTTTTAAATACAAGGTAGGGTGGGGGGGCATCCATCCATGTTTCAACTTTTTAAGGGTGAACTCATTGCTTACCCAATTCCGGATTACTTTATCGGTATTGTCTTTGCTCACATATTGCAGGTTTCCATACACCCCATCGCACGGTTGGCGTTGAAAAGCATCCGCAATGGTTTCTATCACGGTATTGGAATAAAACAAATCGTCGGCATGTAAAAAACCTACCATGTCGCCGGTAGCAAGCTGAATGCCTTTATTCAACGCATCGTAAATTCCGTTATCGGGTTCTGAAATTATTTTTATTGAGATGTGAGATGTGAGATGTGAGATGTGAGATTGAATAATATCCAGCGATCTATCGGTGGATGCACCGTCAATAATTATATGCTCAATGTTTTTATAGCTTTGGTTTGCTAACGATTGCAAAGTTTGAGCAATAGTAGCTTCGTTGTTAAAGCAGGCGGTTATAATTGTTACCTTCATTTGTTTTTAAAATAGTATTGGTTTTTATGTGTTTTAGAAGCAAATAGAACTTATACCCATTTATTGAACCGAAGTACGTAAGTATTGCCATAAAAAAACATCGTATATTTTATATCCGCCGTGTTCATAATAAATAATTTCTTTCTCAATTAAGGATTTTATTGCTGAATTTACTGTGCTGGCAGTACCTAACTGGTATTTAAGTATAAATTGTTTTGAATTGGGTTGTTCTACTTTGGTTTCGTGGGCTATACCTTTTATCAGTTTGTACTGAAGGGGTGTTAACAGGTTCGGTAAGTTAGTATAAATATATTCCCGTTCCATTAGCAATTGCCTTTTGGTCTCTTCAACATCATGTTTACCAATCAATTTTCCGCTTAAAAACCAAAGTTTATTATAGAAATTTTGTACATAAAAGGTATAACCATCAAGCCACTCCAGCGTTTCCATTGCCAGTGACGGATCCATATCTTTACCGGTCGATTTTAGTCTTTCTAATATAAACCGGGCATATTCACTGGCAGGTATCCGTTCTAATTTTAAATAATCAACTGACTGATAAAAGGGCCGCGATGGCGATGAAAACATTTCGGAAAGCAACTGTTGCTGGCTTCCGCTAAATATAAAACTTACATTTTTCAAATGTTGTATTTTGCTTCGCAGAAAGGCTTCAAATCCTTTATCGCTATAGTGCGTTATTTGCTGAAATTCATCGATAGCCAAACTTACCTTAAATGGTTGTGATTCAAGAAAACTTAATAAACTATCGAAGGATTGTTGTGATTGTAACACGGAATTCGATTTAAACTCAACGGACGGGACACCTGTTATTGAATCGAATGTCATGACCGGATTAAACGATTTTAAATAGTTTAAGACAACCGAGAGCATTTTTTTCGATTTGGAAGTATTTATATTAAGGATTGCTGTGCCCAGTTTACTTAAAAAATCGTCAACAGAATGGGTATTCATGATGTCAACATACACTGTTTTATGTGAATTTTGCTTGTGCAAATGACCGAAAACATGAAGTATTAAACTGGTTTTTCCCATTCTACGGAGGGAAATTAACAAGGTATTGCGACCATTTAAAAGGGCATCGGTAAGTTGCTTTGTTTCGGCAATACGCCCGCAAAAAGACTCTGATCCTGAATAACTGGCTAATGGGAAGGGGTTTTTATTCATCACTACAATAGTTGATTCCAACAAAGATAAGTGAATTTATTGTAACGAACATTTCGTAACGAACATTTCGTAATGAAAAAAGGTATTTCGGGTATTGCATCATAAACACAATAAGTGAGCTGAACCCTTACTCCA
>DYQV01000323.1 GCA_020719105.1 Rikenella microfusus | reverse complement strand
TTCGTGTAATTCGTGGACTGTTTTTGTTTTTATTTCTAAATGCGGTTGCCCTGTAAATTAATAGAGGTCGGTAGTTAATTACATTTACGTTCCATATATTTCCCCCTCCGCCCTTTGTTCCGATAATTATCGGTATCCCCCAAGGGAGGACTAGCTTCGATTTAGATTTGTGCAGGACCAGTACAAATACTACACAAAACTCATAACAGAGCAAGTTCGCCCCTCGGGGGAGATGTCCGCCACGGTGGACAGAGGGGGATGAAGTTATATCTAATCCTGGATATCATTGCTTTTGTGTTATGGATTAATTTACTGACCTCTGTAAAATTTTTTGCTCCTCGGTAAAAGTCAAGGCATAAAAAGTGGCAAAAAGTGGTTCCAATTACTTTCACCCAAATTGAGCGATTTGAAAAGGCAAATCACTCAATCGACTGAGAAATTGTAAGCATTAATTGTATCATTGTACCGATAAAGGATAAATAATTGATTTTTTTTCTTTGGTACTTAACAACTTTACTATTTTTGTGAAAACTTAAATACTATGATTCAACATATCCCATTCATCAAACATACCAATTCAGGCAATTTTTTTTTATTGGCAGGACCTTGTGTGGTTGAAAACGAGGCTTTGGTATATGAGGTTGCTAATAAGGTTATTGAAATCACCAATCGGTTGGAAATTCCATACATTTTTAAAGCATCATACCGAAAAGCAAACCGAAGCAAAAAAGATTCTTTTATGGGAATTGGTGATGAAAAAGCCTTGGAAATTTTAGGTAATCTCCGGCACAAACTCAAAATTCCCATTGTCTCCGATATTCATACTGCCGAAGAAGCAGCTTTGGCGGCTCAATATGTAGATATTTTACAAATTCCCGCTTTTCTTTGCCGGCAGACCGATTTGTTGGAAGCTGCAGCCAAAACCGGAAAAGTAGTAAACATAAAAAAAGGTCAATTTTTAGCCCCTGGCGCTATGAAATTTGCTGCACAAAAAGTTACCGATGCCGGAAATCCGAACGTAATGTTAACGGAACGGGGAACTACCTTTGGCTATCAGGATTTACTCATTGACTTTAGAGGAATTCCTGAAATGCAAGAAACAGGTTTTCCGGTAATTTTGGATATCACCCATTCGTTGCAGCAACCCAATCAAGCATCCGGGGTAACTGGCGGCCGGCCCGATTTAATTGAAACAATTGCCCGTGCAGGAATAGCCGTTGGGGTTGATGGAATATTTATTGAAACACATCCAGAACCTTCAAAAGCATTATCGGATGGTGCTAATATGCTTAAACTGGATTATTTGGATGATTTGCTTACCAAATTGGTTAAAATAAAAAAGGCAATCAATCAACTTTAGCAAAACCATTTATCTGAAGTAACTGTTATTTAAGTAAATTAAAACACTTTTTCAACCATAAAATTAATTAAGAACGGCCTCTTGCTTGTGAAAATGAATACCATATATCGTCAATTACTAATTAACATAGTTTTACCTGTAATAATTGGACTGTTAATAATTGGCATATTCAGTTACCGGAATACAAAAACCATCCTGCATTTAAACAACCAAACTGAGAAAAATTTCATTTATGAGGAGATAAAGTCATTTATTGAACTCCAGTTTGTTGCCCTTTCTATTATTGAAGAACCCATGGAAGAGCAGATGAAATTTTTTAGCAACCAACTGATTAATAATTACTTTAGCTCAACCCAAAACATTGAAAATATTAATTTAAACCCCATACGGGAAGAATTGGGAATGGAAGCGGAATCGTTTGATATATATATCATTAACCGCGACGGAATTGTTGTAAATACAACTTTTAAAGAAGATATGTACATTAATTTCTTTAGTTTTGGCAATGCCCACAAAAAATATTTATTGCAAGTATTTGAACAAAAAATATTCGATAGTCCAAATTTCTTTTTTGAACACAAAACCAAACGATACAAAAAATATAGCTACCACCCAACATTAGACGGGAAGTATATAGTTGAAATAGGTCACTATTCAAAACAAGCCGATAAAATTTATGAATATACCATTAATCATTTGGATGAAATTCCATTAAAAAAACCAAACCTCACCGGTGTTGATATTTTCTTTTATGCCGAGAAACCTTATCCATTTAATCTGAAAAGAGAGTTTATACCGGAACACCTCAATATTATTCCAGAACTCCTTAATGGAAAAATGCTTACGGTTTCGTTTCAAAACCCTGAAAAACAAACCGTTGATTATAACTATTTTTTTCTTGAAAATAAAAACCCTAAGCTTTTTACAGGTACAATTATTCGAATTTCAAACGATCCTTCCGCACAACTCCGCTTTATTAATCGTGAAAAGATAAAGATTAGCGTAGTACTTTTCGTATCATTATTATTGGTATATCTGCTTATAACTTTCCGATCGAAGTCTATAGTTAAGCCTATTTATCATTTAATTGATAAAACCAAAATAATTGCCAATGGAAACTATCGGGAACGGGTTGTTGTGGAAGGTGAAAATGAAATTTCAATTTTATCAAAGAACTTCAATAAAATGGTTAACAATATTGAGGAAAGAAATGATGAAATTGAAGAACAATCGGAATTCTTATATCAGGCAAACCGTAAATTAAACGAAGCATATAAATTGCTCGATCATCAAAAAAGTCTTATTGAAAATAAGCAGGACGACTTGACAGCCAGTTTAAATTATGCACATCGTATTCAGGAATCATTGTTGCCAGCGCCTTCAGAATTCAACAAATTATTTCCTGAGTCTTTCGTTTACATTCTTCCGCGCGATATTGTAAGTGGTGATTTCTATTGGTATTCTCAAATTAAAAACAAGATTGTAGTGGTTGCTTCCGATTGCACAGGGCATGGAGTTCCTGGTGCTTTTATGAGCATGATTGGCATGACTATTTTGCACCACTTAGTTAATTATGAATACATTACCGATCCTGCGTTAATCCTGTCGCGCCTTGATACTGAATTAAACGATTTATTAGTTTATAAAAATCATAACGAACAACGTTATGAGGGAATGGATGTTTCCATTTGTACCATTGATACCGAAACTCACATTATGAATTTTGCCGGTGCTCAACGCCCCATAATACTCATGCGCGATGGAAATCCAATAACTTTTCGAGGAAGTATTTATCCTATTGGGGAGTATTACGATAACATTCAAAAGATGTTTACCAATACCGATATTCATCTGAAAGATAATGATATTGTGTATATGTATTCTGATGGCTACACCTCACAATTTGAAGAAACAGGAGAAAAGAAATTTAATTCCAGGCGGTTTAAAAAGTTAATGACCGATATTAACCATCGTTCCATCAAAGAACAACCGGTTATCATTCATCGCACCTTTGAAGCTTGGAAAGGTAACAGCGAACAAATTGATGATATTTTGATTGTTGGATTCAAATACACACCCAAAACCGAAAAAAGAACAATTTCAGCTAAAGACTTTTTAATTGAGGGTTACTAACCACTTCAAGAAGAAAACCTGATAGCTTACTTATACTCAAATTGAGCGATTTGAAAAGGCACATCACTCAATCGACTGAGAAATTGTAAATTATTGTACTTTGCGTTTGACTTAAAAAATAATTACTCCACATTGCTAATTTATTGTTTAAAAAGAGATTCCAAAATCGTTGCTTTCAAAATTTTT
>DYQV01000322.1 GCA_020719105.1 Rikenella microfusus | reverse complement strand
AAAAAACTCCCTTCACGGGAGTTTTTTTGTCTGAAATAACGCTATAAATTAGGGTCTTAAATCTACATCGCCATAATCGCTTTGTATTTTAACCATTGATTTACTCTCCAAATTTCCTGATTTTCCTTTCAATTCAATGCTAAAATCATCTTTGGTACGCTCCGAAATAGTTACATTTTCATATTTAATGTCAGCGTATTTGCAGGTTGCCTCCAAATTGTAGCTGGCTTCAGTGGCAATACCGATATCAATTTGTGCATATTTACTTTTTACATCAATATTCTCAAAACCAATGGGAACCTTGGAAATTTTGACATCGCCATACTTATTATCCGATTTAAATATATTCGCCAAATTTTCCACTTCAATGTTCGAGTACTCTGAGTTAATTACTAAATTAATCACCCGGTTTATATTATAATCATCATACGCAGCTTCGGCAACTATTGATGAGAACTGGCCCAATTCAAGTTGAGAATACTTACTGGATATTACCAGAGCTTTTCCTTTTTCCACTTCGAGCTTGGAATATTTAATGATGATTTTTCCCCAATTGAACTCATTAATCCGTGACCCATCGCAATAACCCAGCTCAACCGCTGAAAGTGGTTTATCGCTTCCATCCATAATTTTATTTACATTAAGGGAGCCATACTTAACACTTAATGTTGATTTGCCCTCCAATTCATTAATATCAACTTTGCCATATTTATTAACCAAATTGATGTTAAGATAGGCAGGCATTGATATATGATAGTTAATTTCAAAACTGGAATTTTTCGACGAAATATCGTCCAATTCTGTCTTTGCCGAAATTAAATCTCCTGTTTTTGTAATTGTTACGCTAATTTTATCAATAATTTTATCCGCTTTTTCCTTTGATGAAGTTTTTACTACAATTTCAGCATCAATGCGAATTGAGTCTTCGGTAGTATTTTCAATCTTGATATTTCCAAACTTGTTTGAAATATCAAAAGTACTTGACTTGTTCACACTATATTTTTCGTGAAACTTTTTATCGTATTGTTCCTGCGCTTTTAAAACACCTGAAGCTATGAATAGTACGACAACTAATATTTTATAATTCAATGTTTTCATGGTTAGGGTAGTTTAATTGTTGAACTTTGTTTAAATCATTAATAATGCGGTTTAAAATATCAGCTTTCATCTGATAATATTGAAGCATTGCTTGCACAATCCGCGGATCATTAGGCATGGAATTGTAATCTTTTTGGAGCTTTTTATACATACCATCCATTTCGGTAATCTCCTTTATCAGCAGTTGCTTTTGCTCCGGTGCTAGTTTGCTCTGTAATTGTTCTATCTCTCCAATCCGCTGATCAACTACCTGAATATAATACTGCTGTGCTTCTTTGAATTCGGGGTTTTGATTTGCCATGGGCAACCTACTTATAATAAAATGTTCACCCAAATATAAACCCGATAAAACCAATAGTACGGCAATACAAGCAACTTTAAGTATAGTTGGCCAAGCTAAATTCCGGCGATTTACGAGTTGCTGCTCGTTCAGCATTTTTTCAAATCGTTCAAAATGACCCAATGAAGGTTCAGCCGTTTCAAATAATGGCCGGTTTTTCTCGATTAAATTTTTTAATTCATCCATATTCCGGTCTTTTTAGTGTTTAACATATCTTGTAATTTTTTTCTTGCTCTGGAATAACTGGTGCGCACATTGGCATTAGTCATTCCTAATATTTCGCTTATCTCTTCGTGATCGTATCCTTCAATTAAATGTAAGGTTATTAAAATGCGGTAACCCTCAGAAAGCTCGGCAATAACTTGTTTAACTTCAGCTACCCGCTGCCTTGTTTCTTCCAAAATTTCACTATCGTCTTCATCAATAATTGCTAATTTATGCTCATCTAAAGGAGTTTGCTCAATCCTTCTTTTTTTTAAAACATCCAACGAACGGTTTACAACTATTTTCCGAAGCCAAGCTCCAAAACTCACTTCTTCCTTATAAGTTTGGATGTTTTTGAAAGCCGATAAAAAAGCTT
Source organism: Rikenella microfusus (assembly GCA_020719105.1). GTDB lineage: Bacteria > Bacteroidota > Bacteroidia > Bacteroidales > SZUA-534 > GWE2-40-63. The sequence continues at coordinate 1,679 of DYQV01000322.1, read as the reverse complement.
CTTGCATCACATCCTCAGCTTCCATTCGGTCATTCACCAATCGCAAACTCGTATTGTACATGGCTTTGTAGTACAGTTTATAGATTTCAAATTGCGCCTTGGCATTACCATTTCGGCAATCATCTATAAGCTCTTGGTGAATATTTTTGTACTTTTCTCCCACTACTTTATATTTTCTAATTCAATAACGACATTTTTTTTAGAATGCAACACCACAATATATTCTAATTTATAAGATCCCGTTATAAAATGAACTCAAGAAAAAGACTTGTTATTTATAAATATGTGACACTTTTCTTTCGTTAATTCGCATATTCACAATGAAAGTATGTCAACTATTAATTAATATAATACATTGTTGTCCGGTAAACATTTTTAAAACAAAATAAATTCAGATCTCTCACCTCGTTCGATATGACAATCAATTAGTTATATGTTTTGGGAGGGGTAGGTTGGCGGCTTCGCCGCTAACCTACCCCTCCCAAAACCAAAAGCCCTGAAAACACCGTCATTTCGACCAAAGGGAGAACTTAGCGAAGCGATATCACCGTAGGTAAATCTCAAATATTTAACCGGACACTAATGATAATAACCCAAATTGAGCTATTTGAAAAGGCAAATCACTCACTCACGCCGTGACTTGCAGATATTTGGGGTGTATAAAATGTTTTTCTTCAGTTTTTTGATCAATAAAGCAAGAGTTTTGTTTTACTTTTGCAGCCATTAATTATTTAATTGATTTATTGTTATGGCCTATTTACAACATGAAAAACCCTTTTCAAGAAAATGGTTCTTTACATGGAGCATGATTACCTTGGGCGCTTTTATTTTGGCTGCAGGTTTTGTATTTTTTATAAATCCTTACAATATTGTTCCAGGCGGTGTTTACGGTATTTCCATTGTAGTGCATTACCTTACTAAAAATATGATTTCCTTTTGGCCTGAAGGGATACCCATCGGATTATTTAGTTTGATGTTAAACATTCCACTCACCATTTTAGGCATTAAAATATTGGGTCCCCGGTTTGGAGTGAAAACAATAATTGGATTCGTGTTAACTTCTGTTTTTATGGATGTACTTACCCATTTTATTGGGGAGAATGATCCGTTGGGAGTTAAAGACGATTTATTACTTTCTTGTATTTTTGGTTCCGTTCTAATTGGAATTGGGCTTGGACTTATTTTCCGCTCCAGAGCAACGTCAGGAGGCTCTGATATTATTGCCATGATAATTGCAAAATACACAAAACTGCCGGTAGGTCAATTGCTCATTTATGTCGATTCAACCATTGTATTGCTGGCTTTGGTAGTATTTAAAGATTGGAAAATCCCCTTGTATTCATGGTTGGTAATCTATATAACAGGAAAAGTTATTGACATGGTTATTGAAGGAGTGAATTATCATAAAATGTTGTTTATCGTCTCCGATAAACATGAAGAAATACGTGATAAAATTATTCATGATTTGGAACGGGGCGGAACGTATATCAATAGTGAAGGGATGTTTAACAACGAGCCTAAAAAAATGATTTACACCGTTGTTAACCGACGAGAGATGGCTATACTTATGGACTTTATACACAAAATTGACCCAAAAGCTTTTTTAACGGTAGTGGACGCCAAAGAAATATTGGGCGAAGGATTTAAGTCGTTGGGAGAAAAGGTAGAGCAACTATAGA
>DYQV01000321.1 GCA_020719105.1 Rikenella microfusus | reverse complement strand
ATATGACAAACTTAAAAATATTGATAAATTATGAACCCAATAACTGAAAAACAATACCAAGAAGCTGAATATTGATAGTGATATTATTTTGCAGGGATAAATTACTAAATGACAATAATCCCCAATTGCCTCGCATGCCTCTAAATTCCCAAACTCAAACGATTTTCTGAAGTCTTTACATGCTGCTTCCTTTTCACCCTAATAGCACCAATATAGTCCTCCTGCCAAAATTTTGCATTCCTTCTTTCGGTAATTGAATATAATAACATATATGCGCAAGTCACGGTGCGACTTGTTGATTTAATGGTACTTATTAAAACTTACATTGTTATTTTAATTAAAGAGTCACGCCGTGACTAACAGTAAGTTAGATTTTTATATGCGGATTTAAGGTAATAAGTAAAGTATAGGTTTATAAGAATTATAAATAACCTCCGGTGCAAACGAGAGGAAGGCAAGCCAACATAATTAGAACCCCGAAGAGGGCTCAACTTTGTTCCAGAAATATTTAAACCGTTTCTAAGCAATTTTTTTATAATGTTATTTAGCATTAAAATTTATGATTTATAAGAGGTTTTTGGGTTTTTGCTTACAGTTTGAAACCCATGTTAAAAAACAACTATTAAATTGGTTAAATATCACTTGCGAAAGAATTGAACTTTAATACATTTACACAGGTTTTAAAATCGGAACCACATTCCATTTTAAGTTAGAAATAATACATTACCCAAAACTATTCTTTAAATGCTTTAATCATAAATTATCTATCAACCTAAAATCATTAAATATGACTCCAACCCACATTGAACACATTGGTATTGCTGTAAACAGCTTAGAAGAAGCGATTCCCTATTACGAAAAAGTATTGGGGTTAAAATGCTATGCCATTGAAGAAGTGAAAGATCAAAAAGTTAAAACGGCATTTTTTAAAGTCGGTGATACAAAAATAGAACTACTGGAATCAACCGATCCGGAAGGACCCATTGGCAAGTTTATTGAAAAAAAGGGAACGGGTATTCATCACATTGCTTTTGCAGTACCTGATGTAAATCAAGCACTTAAAGATGCCGAAGCTAATGGAGTGCAGCTTATCGACAAACAAGGACGTAAAGGAGCGGAAGGACTGAATATTGGATTTCTTCATCCAAAATCAACATTGGGCGTTTTAACTGAATTATGCGACAATAAATAACAACTATATTACCCTATTTACCATGGCAAATCAAGATAAAATAAAAGAATTAATCGATAAAAGGGTGCAAGCGCGTTTAGGCGGAGGCGAAAAGCGAATTGAAGCCCAACATGAAAAAGGTAAGCTAACTGCCCGTGAGCGTATAGATTTACTCTTAGACGAAAATAGTTTTGAAGAGTTCGACATGTTTGTAACCCATCGCTGTACAAACTTTAGCATGGAGGATAACAAAATTATGGGCGACGGTATTGTTACCGGACATGGGACCATTGATAGACGTGTAGTGTATGTTTTTGCACAGGATTTTACCGTTTTTGGAGGCTCTTTATCAGAAACCTTTGCCAATAAAATCTGCAAAGTGATGGATATGGCTATGAAAACCGGTGTTCCAATTATTGGTCTGAACGATTCCGGAGGAGCCCGCATTCAAGAAGGAGTAACCAGTTTAGCCGGTTATGCTGAAATATTCCAGCGCAATATTATGGCCTCGGGAGTTATTCCACAAATTTCTGCCGTTTTTGGCCCTTGCGCCGGTGGTGCGGTATATTCACCCGCGTTAACTGATTTTATTGTGATGAGCAAAAATACCAGTTATATGTTTTTAACCGGACCTAAAGTGGTAAAAACAGTTACCGGAGAAGTAGTTACCGACGAAGAATTAGGTGGTGCCATGGTTCATGGTACTAAGTCAGGGGTTGCCCACTTTGTAGCCGACGATGAGCAGGAAGGCATTTTGTTGATACGTAAATTATTGTCCTTTTTACCTCAAAACAATCTCGAAGAACCACCAATTGCTCCATGTAGCGATCCTATCAATCGGTTGGAAGATTCGTTGAATGAAATAATCCCCGACAATCCGAATAAACCCTACGATGTTAAAGATGTAATTCATGCCATAGTTGACACTCATGAATTCATGGAAATACAGCGTAATTTTGCACCAAACATTGTTACTGGCTTTGCCCGTTTCAATGGTCAACCAGTGGGTATCGTTGCCAATCAACCTGCTTATTTGGCCGGTGTGCTTGACATCAATGCATCGCGCAAAGCAGCCCGTTTTGTTAGGTTCTGCGATGCATTCAATATCCCCATTGTAACACTGGAAGATGTTCCAGGATTCCTTCCCGGCACTGCTCAGGAATACGGAGGTATTATTATTCATGGAGCCAAACTGTTATTTGCGTATGGCGAAGCTACTGTTCCAAAAATTACTATCATCCTTCGTAAAGCTTATGGTGGAGCCTATTGTGTAATGAGTTCAAAGCACTTGCGTGGAGATATAAACTACGCATGGCCAACTGCAGAAATTGCAGTAATGGGACCAAAAGGCGCCATTGAAGTGTTGGAAAGTAAAAACATTAATCAAATAACCGATCCGGCGGAAAGAGCTGAATATATTAAGAAAGCTGAGGACGAATACAAAAACCAATTTGCCAATCCGTACAACGCAGCTAAATATGGTTATATCGATGATATCATTGAGCCAAGAAATACCCGTTTCCGGATAATAAGGGCATTGCAAACTTTGGCCACCAAAAAAGATACCAATCCGCCTAAAAAACACTCCAACTTACCTTTGTAATTTATTGTAATTATGAGAAAAAACATATTTAGAATAATAGCCGGGGTTTTCATTTTGTGGAGTTTGTCCGCTGTAAGCATACAAGCTCAAAGTGCCATGGATTTGCGAATCAATGAATTTATGGTGAACAATGATTCAAACTATGTAGATGATTATGGAGAGCATAGCCCATGGATTGAGATTTACAACTCTGCCTATAACATGGTTAATATTGGGGGATGCTATCTAACAAATGATTTGAGCAATCCAACCATGTACCGAATTCCAAAGGGACAGGTTATTACTAAAATACCAACCCAAGGTTATTTGGTGTTTTGGGCCGATAGCAATACTACCCGCGGAATCCTGCATTTGAACTTTAATTTAAAAGATAGCAAATTCATTGCATTGTTCGACCCTAGCGGAAAAACATTGATTGATAGCGTTTCAATCAATCCAAAACAACAAGCCAATGTTGCTTTTGGCAGATTGGAAGATGGTTCGGCGACTTGGGATTACCTATTAAAAGCAACGCCGTCAGCAAATAACCTGACGGTTGCAAAAGTATCGGCAGCTGATGAATTTGGTGAAATGGATCCGTTGGGAGTAGGTATGATTATTATTGCCATGTCGGTAGTATTTTCAGGCCTAGCTTTTTTATACCTATTTTTCAAATACCTGGGCCGTTTCTTTTTAAGGGATAAGAAAAAACCAAAAACAGGGATAGAAAAAGTTCAAGAAAACCAAGAAGATGAGGACGAAATATCCGGTGAAGTAAATGCAGCCATTGTTGCTGCACTCTATTTTTATCGAACCGAACTGCATGATACTGAGGCAACCGTATTAACAATTAATAAGGTAGCACGTGCTTATTCCCCTTGGAGCTCAAAAATTTATGGATTACGAAAAAATCCAAAATAACCCGCTTTATTCATACCTGAGCACAGCGAAAGGTGTGAATGTGCGATGGG
>DYQV01000024.1 GCA_020719105.1 Rikenella microfusus | reverse complement strand
CCGATTTTACATCGGGATAGCTACACCCAAAATTGGGAGTTTTTATTTTCCCAATTTTGAGGAGGAGCTTTATCGTCAGGATAATTCTTGAATAATCCGGGTTAGGAACGTGCACAGGTAAAAGGCTGTAGGCCCATAAAACCTAACTAACCGGCAAATTGGATTGTTACCTAATAAATTTGAAGATGCTTTGTATTGTATGGAAAAGAATTTATTTAATCATCTCCGCCACAATGGGTTTTAATCCACTGAAAAAGAATTCAACGGCAATTACCATGACAATTAATCCCATAAGCCGCATGAGTACTTTGTTGCCAGTATCGCCCAATTTCTGAGATATTTTGGAGGAACTAATCAAAATGATGTAGGTCAAAGCCATTATTAGAGCAATGGAAAGAATTAATACTATTTTATGAGCAAAAGTATGGGCATCTTCCATCAGAATAATGGCATTGGTTATGGCTCCCGGACCACAAATCATGGGAATTGCCAAAGGAGTGATGGAAATATCGTTGACATAAGCATTTATGGTTGCATCTTTATTATCGTGCTTAAAATGACCCAGTCGGGCCTGAAGCATATCCTGCCCCATTAAAAAAAAGATGACGCCTCCCACAATCCTCAGACTATTAATAGAAATACCAAAAAATTGAAAAAGTAATTGACCGGAAAATGCAAATGCCAAAATGGTAGCAAATGCCACTAGAACCGATTTTCGGGCAATTCTTTTTCTTGCTTTGGAATCCAAAGTTTGGGTCATCGACATATAAATAGGCATTGTACCCAACGGATTAATCAACGTGAAAAAAGAGGTAATGGCCAATAAACCAAAAGAGTAAAGAGTTTCCATGTCTATTTATATCTAATCTTATAACCCAAAATAATTAAAGCAAAAACCAATGTAACCGCATTGGCAATAATTACCGGCATATCGCCAATACGAATTCCGTAAACCAACCAAAGAAAAACCCCTGATGAAAAAATTACATACATAAAAAGCGAAAGCCCTTGGGTGTTTTTCGACCGGATGGTTTTGAAGGCTTGCGGTAAAAACGAAGCAGTAGTAAGTAAAGCGGCAATAAAGCCAATTATTGAAGTAGTGGTCATACCTAATTTTTAGTGATTACTTTTCCATATCTTTTAAATGCAACTCCAGTGCCTTTACTGAGATTTGAATTTCCCAAACCGAAAGACCCAATGAAATTATTAATCCGAGCATACCTAAAGAGAAAAAACTAGTTCCAAAAAATGGCCAGTTTATATAAATAAAAAACATGGAAACAACACTGAAAAATAGACTTAACACTCCAAAAATCTGCATGGCGCGTGTAAGGTACAAGCGGGTGCGCAGGTTTTTTATCTGATCGAGCAATACATCGTTATTGCCTTTTTTATACTCAGCATACAGGTTGCGAACAATTTGGGCATAGGCCAAAAAACGGTTGGTGTAGGCCAATAAAATCAACGAAACGGCTGAGAATAGAAGTGCTGGAGTGGTTATAGTTAATTTATCCATTAAGCTTGTTATTAATTACTTTAAAATGCCCTGCTATAAGGAAGCCAGCACTTCTTTCACCAATTGCGAAACCAGTTTTCCTTCGGCTTTACCGGCAAAATGTTTGGTGGCCATTCCCATTACTTTTCCCATGTCCTGCGGACCGATGGCTCCTATCTGGGCTATTAGGGTTTTAAGCTGGGCTACAATTTCCCCCTCGGTAAGCTGCTGAGGTAAATATTTTTCCAGAAATGCCGCTTCCATCATTTCTTTATCGTGCAATTCCATTCGGTTGTTTGCTTTATAAATATCCGCCGCTTCTTTTCGCTGCTTAACCAGCTTTTGAACAATTTTTATTTCAGCATCCGACGACAGTTCATCAGCAGCTCCTTTTTCGCTTTTAGCCAGTAAGAATGCAGCTTTTACAGCTCGCAAGGCTTCCAGTTTTTCTTTTTCACGGGCCAACATGGCGGATTTAATGTCGTTGTTTATGGTTTCGAATAAGTTCATGGTTTTCAATTTTAAATTTTTAATAAAGATGGTGATTTTTGTACTAAGAAAAAATAAGGTGACTCAACAAAAACTGAATACCTATTATTCAAATCTGTTTAATTCCAATTATTGATCCTTTGCTTAAACATTACCTTTAGGAAGGTGTTCCTCTTGTAAAATAACACTCATGACTGATACAACTGTTCAAAAAACTGCTCCTACCCTTGCTGTTTTCAGCACAAAAAACTGGGTAATTCAAATTTTCGATGAGGTAAACAAGATTCAACCTTTTGATATAACTTATTTTGAGGCTAGGCTTCACAAAAAAACAGCCCCTTTAGCTTCAGGGTTTGATGTTGTTTGTGTTTTTGTAAACGACAAGGTAGATGCAAAAACAATGGAAATACTCAAGAATGAGGGCGTTAAACTGATTGCCCTGCGATGTGCCGGGTTTAACAATGTGGATATTGACAAAGCAGAGGAACTGAAGATGGGAATTGTGCGTGTACCAGCCTATTCGCCGTATGCCGTTGCTGAACATACGCTTGGCCTTATATTGGCATTAAACCGGAAACTCCACAAAGCCTACCACCGGGTCCGTGATGGCAATTTTGCCCTCGATGGATTGATGGGATTTGATTTGCACCAAAAAACCATTGGGGTTATTGGAACCGGAAAGATTGGACAGGTATTTTGTCGTTTGATGCATGGATTTGAAACACGTATTTTGGCATACGACAAGTATCCAAATGAAGCCCTTAAAGAGCTTGGCGTTGAATATGTAGAACTGCCGGAACTTTATCGAAAAAGCGATATCATTTCACTCCATTGTCCTTTGACTCATGAAACCTATCACATGATCAACGAATTTGCCATTGCCACCATGAAAACCGGGGTAATGATAGTGAACACCAGCCGCGGCCCCTTGATTGATTCCAACGCGGTGATTGAAGGCTTAAAAAAAGGAAAAGTAGGGTATTTGGCTTTGGATGTTTACGAAGAGGAAGAAGCCCTGTTTTTTGAAGACCTTTCGGAAAAAGTGATTCAGGATGATACTTTTGTTAGGCTGCAAACATTTCCCAATGTATTGATAACGGCCCATCAAGCATTTTTTACCAAAGAAGCCATCCAGAATATTGCCGAAACCACCTTTGCCAACATACGGGAATATTTGCAGACGGGAACATCGGTAAATCAGGTATCATCGAAGAAAGGTCGTTGTTAAATAAGCATTCCCCGTTTCAAACTGTAGTTTTTTTATGGCTAAACCATTTAGTTCATTAAATTTGCAGCCAATTAACAATCAAACTTTAAAAAATGCATAACCTACAATTAATTATAGAAGAAGCCTGGGAAAACAGGGAATTACTGAAAACCGAACCGGTAAAAAAAGCCATAATCGAAGTAATAGAGCTCTTAGATAAAGGCGAATTGAGAGCTGCTGAACCAACAGCCGATGGCTGGCAGGTAAATGTGTGGGTTAAAAAAGCGGTGATTCTATTCTTCCCTATCAGCAAAATGGAAACCATTGAAGTGGGTCCGTTCGAGTTTCACGATAAAATGGCACTCAAGAAAAATTATGCCGCCCAAGAAGTCCGGGTAGTTCCTCACGGTCTGGCACGAAAAGGCTCCTATTTAGCACCTGGAGTTATTTTAATGCCATCGTATGTGAATATTGGAGCTTATGTTGATAGTGGAACTATGGTAGATACCTGGGCTACGGTAGGCTCTTGCGCACAAATTGGTAAGAATGTCCACCTTAGCGGTGGTGTTGGAATTGGAGGCGTTTTGGAACCCGTGCAAGCAGCACCAGTAATAATTGAGGACAATTGCTTTATTGGTTCACGCTGCATTGTGGTTGAAGGCGCTCACATTGGAAAAGAAGCGGTGCTGGGTGCTAACGTAGTAATTACCAATTCCACAAAGATTATTGATGTTACCGGAACAGTTCCCCAAGAATACAAAGGATATGTGCCTCCCCGTTCGGTGGTAATTCCCGGCTCATATACTAAAACCTATCCAGCCGGAAGCTATCAAGTGCCTTGTGCCCTTATTATTGGTACCCGTAAAGAGACTACCGATAAAAAGACCTCGTTGAACGATGCGCTCAGGGAATATGATGTGGCTGGATAAAATACATGTGTCCATTGTTTCATTTGTTCATGAGACCATGAACAAATGAGCTTATGAAACAAAAGTCAAAAGAATTGCAAAATCATGAAAGAAGATATAAAAGCTGCACTAGAAGTATTGCGCAACGGGGGTGTAATTCTCTATCCTACCGACACCGTTTGGGGCTTGGGATGTGATGCAACGAATGCAGAAGCCGTTCAACGGATTTACGATATAAAAAAACGGGCTGACAACAAATCCATGATTTTATTGGTTGACAATCCGGGTCGTATTTCAGGTTATATTGATGAAATTCCGGAAATTGCTTTTGAAGTTATTGATTTGGCTGAATCGCCATTGACTGTTATATTAGAAGGTGCTCGGAATCTGGCTCCAAATGTTATAAATCGCGACGACCAAAGTGTAGGATTCCGTGTTGTAAAAGAATCTTTTTGCTATAACCTGATTCAGCAATTCAAAAAACCCATCGTGTCCACTTCAGCAAATTTTAGCGGAGAACCAACTCCAACATTCTTCGAAGAAATTGACCCTAATTTGATGCTAGCTGCAAACTACGTGGTAAAATATCGACAGGATGATACCCTGCAATCAAAGCCTTCAGGTATTATAAAAATAGGCAAGAACGGAAGTGTGAAAGTGATAAGGGAGTAATTATTTGGTTTGGGCAGCTATTGCAAATTCATTGATTTTGCTATATCTTTATAATCAAGCAATGAAATTTGAATGATGAAAATAAGTACCACTATCCTATTCTCTCTACTATTTTTGGCTGGAAATGCCCAAAACATAGCCGCCTTTTCTGATTACCAGAATCGGTTTTTTGTTTTCGATAAGGGGCAAACCCGGCAGTTGGAATACCAACCTGTACTTTCTTATCAAACCGGAGATAAATGCATTGGATACATCACCAACAGCAATAATTTAAAAATTTATTATAACCATATTGATTACGATTTAGGTTCCATGGTGGATTCTTATATTGTAACTAACAATTTGGTTACTTACCAAATGAATTCTCAATTGTTTGTTTTTGAAGATGGTAACAAAAAAATGTTGTCGCAATACGTAGGCAACTATTTTGTGGGTGATAGCATAGTGGCCTTTTTTGATACCCGGGAAAGGTATTTCCAGGTTTATTACCAGGGACAGATTCTATCCCTTGAAGATGGGATTTTATACGACAATGCCAGGCTATTTAAAGTGGGGAATAATATAATGGTTTATATTGATGCCTATCAAAATGTAAAGGTTTTCCATCAAGGACAAGTTATTGAACTGTTTAAAACCAATTTGGTAATTAATGCTTATGTGGGTAGAAATATTATGGCTTTTATTGATCCCGTTACCGATTTGTTAAGTGTTTTTTACAACAATGAAGTTAAGGTATTGGAAGCTTTCCGCCCTTTATCCTACCAAGTTGGTTACGAAAAAGTTGCTTATGTTTCCAGTACCGGTGATTTCAAATTATTCGACCACGGCGAAATAGAAACCATCAGTAATTATGAACCTGATACCTTCTTACTAAAAGATGATATTTTAGTTTATCAGATGCAAGGCCAACTGTTTGCTTACCTAAAGGGTGAAAACTATTTGATAGAAAACTACATTCCCTCTTCGTATGAGATTAATGGCGATATGGTAGCTTACCGCGATCCAAATGGATTTTTAAAACTTTTTAAAGCCGGCGAGCGGTTTGACCTATCTTTTGAGAAAATCAACGATTTTAAGGTGTTGCGGGGAATCGTAATCTTTAATGAGGGCATGAATACCACAAAGGTTTTTTACAACGGAAAAACTTACAACCAATAAAAAACCCCGGAAAACCGGGGTTGATATCTTTCATACTAAGCTACTTTCAGCCTTTTTAAATTTGATTTGCTTAGCTTCTCTTGAGCATATTCCAAAGTAACATTAAACTCTTTGGTTTCCTCCGATGGCATTTCGAACATGGCATCGTTGATGATTACCTCACAAATGGAACGCAGTCCGCGTGCACCCAATTTGAATTCCACCGCTTTATCCACTATAAACTCAAAACAGGCCTCATCAAAGGAGAGCTTAATGTGATCTAATTTGAACAATTTTATATATTGTTTAATGATGGCATTCTTAGGTTCTGTCAATATCTTACGCAATGTCTCCCGGTTCAATGGATTCAAGTAGGTAAGAACAGGTAAACGGCCAATGATTTCAGGAATCAGTCCAAAACTTTTCAAATCCTGCGGAGCAATATATTGAAGTATGTTGTTTTTGTCAATCTTATCACGGGCATCACCTCCATAACCTATTATCTGGGTGTTTAACCGTTGAGATATTTTCTTGTCGATTCCATCGAATGCACCGCCACAAATAAACAGAATGTTTTTAGTGTCAACGGCAATCATTTTCTGTTCCGGATGTTTGCGACCACCTTGAGGTGGAACATTCACAATGGAACCCTCCAGCAATTTAAGCAAACCCTGCTGAACCCCTTCACCGGAAACGTCGCGGGTAATGGATGGGTTATCGCCTTTGCGTGCAATTTTATCAATCTCATCAATAAAAACAATTCCCCTTTGAGCAGCATTTACATCGTAATCGGCAGCTTGTAGCAAACGGGTAAGAATGCTTTCAATATCTTCGCCTACGTATCCAGCCTCTGTTAAAACCGTGGCATCAACAATGCTAAAAGGTACATGCAACATTTTGGCTATGGTGCGCGCCAATAGTGTTTTACCCGTTCCGGTTTCTCCAACCAATATAATGTTCGATTTTTCAATCTCAACATCGTCTTTGGTGTTTTTTCCTTGTCCTAACCGTTTGTAATGATTGTAAACAGCCACCGACAGATATCGTTTGGCATCATCCTGACCCACTACGTATTGATCTAAAAATGCTTTAATTTCTTTTGGTTTCAGCAATTTCAATTTACTCATGTCAAAATCACTGGTCCCTTTTAATTCCTCATCAATAATTTCATGAGCTTGTGTAATACAACTATCACAGATATGGCCCGATATTCCAGCAATAAGAAGATTGACATCTTTTTTCTCTCTACCACAAAACGAACATTTCTCCATGATTTTACTTTTATTTCCAGATGTTTTATCCATTGAAAAGGTTGGTTGTTAAATTAAAAAGATCCCTGTACAAATATCAGGAATCTATTCAATATTCTACCAATTTTTAATTATACTTTTTTCTTTACTAAAATCTCATCAATCATTCCATATTCCTTGGCTTCAATAGCGGTCATCCAGTAATCGCGGTCTGAATCTTTTTGAATGCGTTCAAATGGGTTCCCGGAATGTTTGGCAATGATTTCATACAACTCATCCCGTAGCTTTTTGATTTCGCGGGCCGTAATTTCAATATCCGAAACCTGACCTTGGGCACCACCCATAGGTTGGTGAATCATAATACGTGAATGAGGCAGTGCCGAGCGTTTTCCTTTAGTACCTGCTGTCAGTAATACGGCTCCCATTGAAGCCGCCATACCGGTACAAATGGTGTTGATGGCCGGGTTTATATATTGCATGGTATCGTAAATACCCAATCCTGCATAAACCGAACCTCCGGGAGTATTAAAATAAATGGAAATATCTTTATCGGAATCGGTTGATTCAAGGAACAAAAGCTGCGCTTGTATAATATTTGCCACATCATCATCAATAGGAACTCCTAGAAAGATGATTCGGTCCATCATTAACCTTGAAAAAACGTCCATGGAAGCAACGTTTAATTGACGCTCCTCAATAATGTTCGGTGTAATATAGTTACCTTGAACTCTTGAATACCGATCGTAAACCATGCTACTGATACCAATGTGTTTGGTAGCAAATTTTCTGAATTCATCTTTTGAAATCATTTCCATAATTTTAAGTTATTAATTACGAGACTCAATTTATCCAATTTTGGCAGAATTAGAACAAAAATGAAATGCTTTAGTTTCTATTTAAAGAATTCTTCGAATTCTTTTATCGTAACTTCCTTCGAATCCAATTTTACGTTCTCTTTTACGTATGCCAAAATTTTCTTTTCGTAAACCCTATCCATCATCTTGGTGCTTTCATCTTTATTGGTCAACGTTTGTTTGGCATAAGCCTCCAATTGTTCATCGGGCAAGTGCATCAAACCATATTGACGGAATTGCATTAAAACGGCTTGTTTTGCAAAATCGAGCAATTCAGCTTCACTAATTTTTAATTCCTGCACATCAATGAGTTTGTTTTTTATCAATTGCCATGCCAAATCGGTTTTCATTAGTGGATACTCGTCTTCAACATTTTCTGCGGTAAGTTCTTTATTTACAGCAACCAACCAACGTTTCAAAAACTCATCAGGTAAAGTAAGGTTGGCTTTTGCCACCAACTTTTCTTTGGTATCGAGTAAGAATTTGTAATCAGTTGATGAAATATAGCTTTCCTTTATTTCATCAACAATTTTTTGTTTGTATTCTTTTTCTGAAGAAACAGTTCCTTGGCCATAAACGGCATCAAACAAATTCTGGTTTACTTCAGATGCAACATGACGGGTAATACCTTGTACTGTGAATCGGAACGTACCACCCAACATTTCTGCCACTTCCTTACTAATACGCAACATCGATGACAAATCGGCACTGTGTGAAAATGCCTTGTTAATTTCAAAATCAATGATGTCTCCTTTTTTGGCGCCAATAACTAAGGCACGAATGTTGGATTCTTCAATTTTATCCACTGCAAATAAACTGTCCTCAGTCACAACTCCACCTTCCAGCAGGTTGCCATCTTGATCCAATTGTTCGAATTTACCTTTTACTAAGTCTTTTTCGGCCACAACTTCAGCCTCATCGGTTTTTCCATTTCGTGAAGCATGGCTTTCGATGGCTTCCTGTATCATGGCATCATCTACCTTGATATCGTAGTAGGTGATTTTATCTTTTTTACTCAGTTTCAGGTCAATTTCTGGGGATATGGCAATATCAAAAGCAAACATGAAATCTTCGCTGTTCTCAAAATCCAACTCTGACTTAACTTTGATGCTAGGAAGAGGTTCACCCAAAATATCCAGTTTTTCTTCAATCAGGTAATTGGTTAAGCTGTCTGATACCAGTTTATTCACTTCGTCTAACAATATGGATTTTCCGTACATTTTTTTAACCATTCCGGCAGGAGCCATACCTGGACGAAAACCTTTAATGTTGGCTTTTTTGCGATAATCTTTCAGCACTTTTTCTACAGCCTCGGCATAATCCTGTTTTTCTATCTTCAACTTAAGGATAGCGTTCAAATTGTCAATGTTTTCTCTTGTAATGTTCATCTTGACCTGACTTTAAATTAACTTAAATTTAAAAAACCGCCAAACAGACTCTCCGAATGGCGGTTAACTTTTCATTTATTATTTGTGGTGCGGATGAAGGGACTCGAACCCCCACGCCTTTCGGCACTAGATCCTAAGTCTAGCTCGGCTACCAATTACGACACATCCGCTCAAAAATTGGTGGTGCAAATATACGGTTCTTTTTTTCCCCTGCAACACCGTGATTTACTTTTTTAAATAAAATGTGCGTTATGCTTAACTATTTTGTAAAGTAAGTTACTTTGTTCACTTTTTTATAAGCGCCTCTAGTAAAATCGGGAACAGCCACAGGCATGCTTTCATTTGCCACGGATACACCCGAAAGCTCAACAATGGCAGACCACTCAGCCGCATCATATACATCTTGATCAAGCGGCAATCCGTTCCGCAAACAATAAATCAATCGGTAATCCATTATAAAATCCATGCCTCCATGTCCTCCCACTTCTTTGGCTTTTTCTCCAATTTCGGTTCTAATGGGATGTTCGTATTTGGTTAGTAGCGAATCCAATTCATGTTCCGACAAATAGGAATGACCATTTGGCTCAAGGGCAATTCCTTGCAGTGGCCATTTCTGGGCAAATCCTTTGGTGCCGCTAATCAAATGGATTCTGCTATATGGTCGAGGACTGGTCACATCATGTTGAATTAGGATGGTTTTTCCATTCTCCGTTTTCACCAATGATGAATTGTTATCGCCTTTTTTATAGGGCCTTTTTGCAAATTCCGATTCCTCGCCAAATTTTTCTTTAGCATAGGCGGTCATTCCAACCTGACTGGTTGACATGGAAACCAGATGAGTCATCCTATCGCCCCTATGGATATTCAATACATGGCATATAGGACCAAGACCGTGAGTTGGATAAAGATTTCCATCTTTGGTTTCATTTTGCTTTAAACGCCACATGTCATAATAAGCATTTACCCCTAAGGAATCTTTTGCAAAATTCAACCTGCGCAAATCATGAATATACGCCCCTTCCACATGCATTATTTCGCCAAATAATCCTTGTTGGGACATGTTTAATGTAGCCATTTCAAATAAATCGTAGTTGCAGTTTTCCAGCATCATGCAATGCTTTCTGGTTTTTTCAGAGGTGTTCACTAATTGCCAGCACTCATCGATTGTTAAAGCCGCTGGAACCTCCGTAGCCACGTGTTTGCCTTTCTCCATGGCATATACGGCCATAGGTGTATGCATACTCCAATCGGTACATATATAAATCAAATCAATATCGGTTCGTTCACAAATAGTTTTATAGTCCTCAGTCCCTGTATATCCATCGGCTTGTGGCCAGCCTTTTTCTTTTAACATTTTTTGACATTTTTCTAAATTATCAGGTACTAAATCGCAAAGGGCTACAATTTTAACACCCTCTTGGTAGGTAAATCGACGAACGGCCTCAGATCCTCGCATCCCCAGTCCTATAATAGCCATCCGGACAGTATCAATAGGTGCACAACGGAGTTCTATCACATCAGTTTGTCCTTCAGGACGGGCTGGTTCAGTAAAAACCCTTTCAGCTTGAAAAGGATTCTCTTTACTAAATTTCGGACTTTGATTGCAGCTTATAATACAAATAGCTGAAAAAAATCCCATAAATAGAAACATTGATTTAATAGCTGTTTTCATTTTGATTTTTATTAAATTATTAGATTATTAGTATCGCAAAATATTATCTGCTTAGGGTTTGCTAATCCTGATTTAACCTCCTATTACATCAGTTCCTTTTGAATAACTTGTATCATCTTATCCTGCTGTATTTCCATGCATTCAATAAAACGCATCTGCACTTTGCTTCGAACGAGGTTGTGCTCAGGAAAAGCAATTTTGTAATACACATCACCATTAAGGAAATCGGCCAAAAAGCGGATTCCCATAATATAAGTCAATAATACCGGTGCCAGATAAAAGTGATGTTTTTCTTTTTCAGTCACAATAGTTTTTACTTGCGACAAATATCCATTGGTGAATGCCTCAAAGGCTTTCAGGTTAAACCCAACCTTGCTTAAATCCTGTTCGTCTTCGTTTGCCAAGTTGGTCGATGTCCGGATGGCATCACCGTAATCGTAGAAAAGGATTCCTGGACCCACGGTGTCAAGATCAATTACAGCAATAGCCTTATCGTCCTTAAAAAGAAGGTTGTTTATTTTGGTGTCGTTATGCACCACATGCATGGGTATCTCCCCCGCATCAACCAGCGATTCAATCACTCTCAACTTCGATTCTCTTGATTTATAAAAGTCAACAATATCCTGAATGCTGGCCAATCGTCCGGCTTTATTGGCCGCTATGGCCTCATTCAGTTGGCGTAACCTGAAGGAAAGGCGGTGGAAATCTTTAATGGCTTCAACAAAATCAGAGGCATTAAGAGTAGCACAAACTTGAGCAAACCACCCATACGCTTTACCTGCTTCCAGGGCTTGCCACTCATGTTCCACTAAATCAATGGAATAGGATTCTTCAATAAAAGAAATCATCCGCCAAACATTCTGTGCACCATCAACAAATAAGAAAGAACCGTTTTGGGTTGGATAGAGTTCTGGAATAACTCTAGTTTCGTTCTTATCAGCCAACTGTTGTTGAAGTTTAATGTGGTTTTCAACGATACCTACAGGATTCTTAAAAACATTGGTATTTATGCGTTGTAAAATGTAATATTTGGGATCGTAAAGAAATGAAACCCGATAAGTGTCATTAATGTGGCCATTGCCAAAGGAAATTATTTCTGTAATTGCTTCTTGGGGGAAAAACTGACCTACAACGACTGATAAATTTTGTGAATTACTACTTTCCATAAATCTGATTTCTAGTTGGTTTATACAATTCTGTTTCCAGCGGAATTTCATATTAATTGCTCCTTGGAAACCCTTCCATTTTTACACTAATTTCTTATTTTATGTCCTTTTAAAGCATAGTATAGAATATATATGAACCCAGGTACAGTAATAATATATGCCATTTGAGCTCCAACGCTTCCTTTCAGGAATCCATAAATTACCGGAATAACGGCACCTCCCACAATGGCAATCACCATTAGCGAAGAACCTGCTTTTGTGAATCGGCCTAAATCGGTCATTGCCAAAGGCCAGATTGCCGGCCACATTAATGAGCAGCCCAATGCCATGAGCGCAATGAACCAGATGGAAAAGGCTGCCGGTGCAGCAATTACAGCAACAGAGCCCACAACTCCCAAAAGGGAAACTATCACAAGGGCCTTTGCCTGAGTTATGTATTTAGGAATAAATACAATTCCACCTATATAACCAATTACCATTCCAACGGGAGCTATCCAAGCATACAATTCGGCATTGGGCAATTGTAAGCTTTTTGCGTAATCAACCAACGTACCTAATGATATGGTTTCAACTCCCACATAAATGAATAATGCCAAAACCCCTAACAACAAATGAGGAAACTGCCATACAGAGGTTTTACCTGCTGCGTAGGGACAATCCTGAATGCTTTCAGAATCCTCTCCTACTGCTTTCACTTCAGGAAGTTTGGTAGCATAAGCAATAATTCCAAGACCCAGAAAAACTCCGATTATAATGTAAAAAGGCATGTTTATATCAACCAGTTCTACCTTATCGACACTTTTACCAATTACCAGCGAAAGAAAGAGCGGTGCAATGGGCCAGGCTAGTTTATTACTGATACCCATGATACTCATTCTTTTGGCTGCACTGTCAATTGGTCCTAAGATAGTAATGTACGGGTTCACCGATGCCTGTAAAAAGGTATTACCCATGCCACTTATGAAAGAGGCGAGCAGAAAGAGAGGCAAGCTTGCCATTTTGGCCGATGGTATAAACAGGTAAAAACCGAATGCAAACAGTATAAATGACAAGGCCATGGTATTTTTATAACCTATTTTGCCAATTACCAAGGATGCCGGATACCCAAAAAGCAGAAAAGCCAGAAAAGTAGCGGTAAGTACTAAGTACGATTGACCGTCGGATATGTTTAGCGCTCCTTTCAGGAGCGGAATTAAATAACTATTTATGCCCAAAGCAAACCCTATGGCAAAAAACATTATCCCAATGATTACAATGGGAAACAAGTAATTGTTTTGTTGAGAAACTGTCTTCATTTCATTTGAATTAGAGTAAATAACTGACTTTTTAAAAACACCATTATTTTTTGAGTGGATACTTATATTCCTTCCATACTTTTTTCCAAAGTCCGGGCATGAGTAAGGAATTCATTCAATTTCATTTCGCGATAAAATATCATCCCATGGGTTGCCCGTAAAATTGGTTTGTCGTTTTCATAAAAGTAATCTTTGCCCAATACTAGTTGAACTTTCTTGAATTGCTCTACCCATACTTTCTGTGATAGGACACTGAATGATCCGTCAAAATCGGGACTAGGAAATGAAGCATTTACCTGGCTGATATAACAATCTTTAAATGAACTGTCGAGCACAGCCAATGAGTTTAGGGAAATGGGTGTAAATATGTTCACTTCGGCCGGATGGAATTTATACCAAACGTTGCGATAACCAATAATCCTCAGGTTTGATAAATCTTTTTCTTTACTCCATTGGCGTAAAGCTTCTGCAATAGCCTGCAATACTTTGTAATGGGTGTCGGGGCCTGATCCTTCAGGATCAAAAGCCAGGCTTACCACACTAGGTTGAATCCTTTGCAGCATTTCTAAAATGGGAGTTACATCGCGTTTACCGTCGGGCTGTTCGGTAAATATATCACCGGTATAAAAACCTAACCGGAGATGCTCAATGTTTTTAACCTGAACTCCATAATGTGCCCAAACAAGTTCTTCTTCAAATTCGCGGATCATCCCTTTGAATTTCTGAATGTCGGCCGGATTTTTTTGTCCATCGTAGCTGGTTTCTATTATCTGAATAATTTCCTGAATTTTTGAAATCAATTCACTTTTTGACTTTACACCATATATCTTAACCATTGCCCGGATTGCTCTGTGGCAAATTCCTCTTAATTTCCCTTCCTCATCCTTTTCAGCTGCTTTGTTCAAATAGTGCGAAACATCTTTATCCCATTTGTAAATGTAACCATTAACAAAAAAGTCGGGGTAATTAAGCATTTGAATTTTATCAATCTCAATGAATCTTAAAGAATCAATGAGCAATTGCTTTATCATACTGTTTGTAACAGCGGTAAAGCCTGAGGTTAGTACCGAAAAGTGAATTTTATTTGAAGCTTCCCGTAACTGCCTGATAATTGGAGGAAAAATGCCCAGCATAATATCGTCATGATGCGGTCCGGTATGTAGAAATGATTGGTTCGTTTCACGTTTTAAGCCTGCTGAGATTTTCTGCTTAGTGGCTTCAATAACTTCTTGAACTCTATCTATGCTCAAGTTTGGAATTAAGCGGGCAAACGGATCGTTTTTTAAATCGTCGATGGTTAATTTATGGGCATACTTATCAATCTTTTGGCAAAGGTCGTAAATGGCCCGTTCCGACTTTTCAAAATTCCAATCCCCCACAGTGTAATATCTTTCAATGCTATCGGTTAAAGAAGTTCCTGCACCTTCGGTTATGTAAAACCGCGCATTTTTTAACCGTTGCAATACTGTTGCCGGATATAAATTATCGGGTTTATTCTCCAAAGCATTTTTAACGATGGGGGCTTTGGCCTCGCCGGCAGCAAAAATTATTGCCACCGAATCTGGGTTGAATGTGATAGAACCCAAACCTATGGTAATTACCAACCGGTTACGTGAAACTTCAATTCCGCCCAAGTCACCTGCTGAGGCTGCCTGGGTTTCAAAATTTGTAGGTGTTAACCGGGTGGTTGAATTATGATCGCTACCCCGGGTATTGAACGCAATGTGTCCATCGGGTCCAATTCCCCCCAAAAAGAAACCAATACCCCCTTTTTGATTTATTTTTTCTTCGTACTGGGTACACCAATTATCTATTTTATAAATCGATTCCTGTTGAAGTTTTTCATGAGCAGTTTTGGCTTCACGGTTCCTCAGCGAAAGGTCAATTATATTATCGGGAAAAATAGTACAAAAATGCAAGTTGTTAGCTAATGGTATTTGGTCCGAATTAATTAGTAATGCTTTTTGTGGGTCCAATTGAAACCCTTTAATGTAAAACTCTAGCACATAACTGTAAAAGCTATTTTGTTGGTTGGGGCTAATTGGGTAAAACTCATCAATTTGTACAAAGCTTAGCCCAAACAATTCAGGTTTCTTGTCTAAAAACAGTCCGTTTGCTTCTCTTTTTTGCTTGGCTTCAAGTTTATCCCAATTATTTAAAAAATATTGGGTCCATTTAATAAAATGTTCCGGGGTTTTACCTGTAGGCAAGCTAATAACCCCGTTTGGGTTTTCACTTACCCACTCCAAAAACCGCAAGGCTGTCATTAATCCAAGAGTTGGAAAGTTAGGTACAATTATATACGGTACTATAGTAGAAGGTATTTTTCTATTCGATTGTTCAAAAAAATATTGTTCTACTTTACTTAAACGCATATTGCCCATTTTACTTATATTTAGTTATTAATAGCATTAATAATTTTTCACTTTATTTCATTACAAACATATATAACTTATTTTATCTTTCAAATAACTTTTACCAATTATCACAACCAAAGGTCAATATTCGATTTGAATCTTGAGTCTTTGTATCAATAGGAAAAATAAAATACCTAAATAGTGTCTCTAAGAAAACTCTCTAAAATATAATTAATTTGATTTAAGAACAAGGATTAACGATATTAGAATTATGATTTTCAGACACTTTTAAAATCATAAATCAGCAATCCTTGTTCATTATTCAAAAAATAAGGTGTTTTCTTTGAAGTACTAAATAAGTTTCTTGATACAATTCTTTATCCTTATTGTGCGCATATTGAGTATAATAATACGCAAAACACAACGTTCAACCAAAATGATGCTTTGTTAAAGGAGCGTAATCTTGTTTTGACCAGATGGGAACAAATTGGTATGCGCAAAACAATACGCGACGGTGAAAAATGCTTTATCCCAAACCCTGGTATTTCAAATTTAAGGGTCAG
>DYQV01000320.1 GCA_020719105.1 Rikenella microfusus | reverse complement strand
CGCACATTCACACCTTTCGCTGTGCTCAGGTATGAATAAAGCGGGCTAACTATTTGGCTGGAGCAATAAATTACTTTTTCATCAGTTCTTTTACCGCTTCTTCAAGCTGTTGATCTCGACTAGCTCCCATAATATCAGGTTCATTGCGAACTTTAATATCTGGCTCCAGTTGGTTGTTTTCCAAAAAGGGTTGTCCTAACGGTTTCCATCCTCCCATGGGTATCCCAAAATAAATGGTTGGATCGATTTGTGTTTCCCACCAAACAAACGTTCCTGTACCGGGAACAGGCATTCCCAAGGTTTTTCCGACACCTTTTATTTTGTATGCCACAGGAAAAAGGTGCGCATCGGAATAGTTGCTTTCGCCCATCACTACAATGGAAGGTTTGGTCCATTTGTTGGAAGGTTCAGAACCAATGTATTGGCCGTGAGGTATTACATCAATGTATTTTTTGCCATTGAGGAAGTCGGAGAGCACATCATGCAGGTTTCCGCCACCATTAAACCGGGTATCAACAATAAGGGCTTCGGCACCAATATATTTGCCCAATGCTTCTTCATACACCGTTCTCATACTGGCATCGTTCATTCCGCGCACGTGCACATAACCCAGCTTTCCATTTGATAACCGGGCAACCTCATCCTGACGGGTTTTTACCCACCATTTGTAAAGTAGTTGATTTTCAGCTCCTAATGAAATAGGAACTACTACTTCTTCCCAACGTTCTTTATTACTAGGGTTGTAAAGTGATAACAGGGTATTTTTGTTTTTTGTGCGATTCAGTAACTGATAAAAATCGATGGAGGGAGTAACAGCCTCTCCGTTAATTTTTTCAATTATATTTCCGGCTGCAACTTTCGATGTTGCTTTAGTAAGGGGTCCACCCAACAAAACTTCAGCTATTTTCAATCCATCGCCCGTGTAGGAATAATCATACAAGGCACCTAACGAAGCGGTTTCATCGCTATTTCCTGGGTTAGCCCGATATCCACTTCCGGTATGCGATGCATTCAATTCGCCCAGCATTTCGCTTAACATTTCAGTAAAATCGTAATTGTTATTAATGTATGGAAGGAATTTTTTGTAAGCGGTGTGATAAAAATCCCAATCGGTTCCTTGTAAATTTTTCACATAGAATTTTTCACGAACTTGGCGCCAGCTATGCTCAAAAATGTATTCCCTTTCGCTTTCCGGCTTCAACAACATTTCACCGTTGGCTTTTATTGGAGTGGTTTTTCCTTCTTTTATTTCCACTTTCATGGGTTTCCCATCAGCCAAAACAAAGATAAATTTACCATCGCTGGAAAGTTCCATACTGGTATTCCGTGCATCAATTTTTGCAAACTCCTTGGTTTCTTTGGTTCTTAAATCGGTAACCCAAAGATTGTTTTTATCCTCAAAGCTGGTTAAATAATAGAGTTTTTCGCCCTCTTTCGAAAGTATCCAATCGGCAATTTCTGAAGTATGAATGGTCAGTTTTTGTTTTCTATCGGTTAAGTTGTCCCAGTCAAATTTAAGGTCTTCTACTTTTTTTATTTCGCTGGAATCTTTTTTAGCTTTCTTATCTTTTTTGTCTGCTTCTGTCTTCTCTTTCTCTTTTTCTTCGTCTTTTTTGGCTTTATCTTCCTTCTCTTTTATCAATTCAAACGCTTCTTTTGAAAGATTGAACCGGTCGAACGCCTCCTTTGTAAAAAACATGCCATATACATCCCCACTGGTATGATATCCGGCTTCAGCCTTAGTCCCTTCGCGGGTTGAACCCCAAATAACCATTTTTCCATCCATGGCCCATTTGGGTACATAATCATCGTATCCGCTTAGGGTCAGGTTCCGAATGGTTCCATTTCCGGATGCTTCCACCAAACCCACTTCACTTTGAAAAATATCTTCCTTTGGGCCAAATCGAACCAAAAACCATTTGCTGTCGGGCGACCATTGATACCATTGATCCCCATCGGCATAAGAATAGTTGTTTTCGGCAGCCATAACAGTGCGTGATTGTTTGCTGGCAAGATTTAAAACTTTAAGCGTAGTGCGATTTTCAAGGTAGGCAACCTCTTTTCCGTCGGGGGAATAGAGCGGTTGGAATTCTTCAGTTGTTGTGGCAACCAGGGTTTCTTCTTTTAAGGTAGTGGCCAGATAAAAGAAAGCTTCTTCCTGCCTTAAAATGGTTTGAGTGTATATATTCCAACTGTTTTCTTTTTCAGCCGCATAGACCAGCGATTTTCCGTCGGGACTAAAGCTTACGCTGCGCTCTTGCCAAGGTGTATTGGTGATTCGTTTGGTGGTTCCATATTCCACACTGCTTACAAAAATTTCACCTCTGAAAACGTAGGCATATTCTTTCCCGTTCGATGACAAACTGGCTTCAGTAAATCCATTATCTACCGGAACAATCTGGTTCAAAGTTTCCCGACCATCGTAATTAACCTGAACCTCTACTTTAATTGGCTGGTTACCTGGTACAAGAGTAAAAATATCGCCATCGTAACTAAAGCATAGCAAATTATCCTCAGAACTGGTTAGAAAGCGAACCGGATGTTTTTTCAACGTGGTTATAGGAGTATTTTTTGTTGGATTGCTTACTGAACTTTTATGGATATTAAATGAACCACTTTCTTCTGTCAGGTAATAAAAATCATCGTTGTTGGCCGCAAAAACAGGGTTCCTGTCTTCGCCGTTAAACTGCGAAAGTTGTTGGTATTTTTTGCTTTCCATGTCGTAAACCCAAATGTCGCGGGTAACCGCTGAAGTGTGATGTTTC
Organism: Rikenella microfusus; assembly: GCA_020719105.1. Taxonomy (GTDB): domain Bacteria; phylum Bacteroidota; class Bacteroidia; order Bacteroidales; family SZUA-534; genus GWE2-40-63. The sequence continues at coordinate 971 of DYQV01000320.1, read as the reverse complement.
CGCCAATCGTTTTCGTATCCTTTACGGTCGTGGAATAACAATTTTTTTCCGTCGGAACTAAAAACGGCATCGTGCGCAGGTGTGGTGAGTACTTGCGAAACCCTACCGCCGGCTATTGGAACGCTGTATAATTCAGCCATTACACCCGATGGAAATTGTACGTTGGTGTGCAAATCCTGACGTGATGCCGTAAATACTACCTTTTGCTTGTCGATGGTAAAGCTGCTGGGTTTTTCATCCCCTGAATGAAAGGTGAGCCGTTTGGAATTTCCCCCTTCAGCTGATATCACAAAAACATCGAAATTGCCATATCGGTTCGATGCAAAAGCAATGTTTTTTCCATCGTTGCTCCAAACGGCAGCATATTCATAACTATCGCTGAGTGTTATAGGAATGGCTGTTCCACCAGTGGTTGGTACTTTGTAAATATCGCCTTTGTAATTAAATAGGATGGTTTTTCCATCGGGCGATATAGCCGGATAGCGCAACCAACCGGAACCGTTTTGGCTTATACCGGAAAACGAAATAGTCAGCAAGAAGCTGAGTAATAGAATTGGAGCATACTTTCTCATGGTTTAACTGAATAGGTTCGACAAACAAATCCCGAATTTATGACAATCCAATTACACTTCCTAAAAATTGGAAGTATTTTAGAAACATATATATTCTAAGACTGTGTTTATCATTTTACGGCTTTCACTACGGTTTGGTATTTATTACCGCTCTTTAAGCATTTAAAGGTTTTGGAGTATTACGGATAATACTATATATTTGGAGACATAACCAATTAAAAATTTATAAATAATTCCTCTTATGAAAAGCATTCAAAAATTAGTTGTTGTGTTTTGTATCAGTCTATTTTTATTCATCTCTGCCTGTGAAAAACCAAATGATAATGATACCCTGACTTTGGTATCAAAAATAACCTATGTTGTTGATGATTTAACGGATGAGGTTGTAACAAATGAATA
>DYQV01000319.1 GCA_020719105.1 Rikenella microfusus | reverse complement strand
CATCGCACATTCACACCTTTCGCTGTGCTCAGGTATGAATAAAGCGGGTTAATGCTATTTTTTGAATAGTGGATCGAGCCCAATGGTACCAATCAGGCTTTCAAGATATGCTGGGGAAGATACCTCAGTCAAACATTTTTTAGCTTTTTCCATTCTGCCTTTTATGTCCATTTCAATTACGATATCAGAATTATCCGGATTGGCAATAAATTTCTTTAAATACTCAATTTGTGAATTATAAAAATCGCACTCTCTTTTCTGTTTTAATACCAATCGTTCCAAATACCAATCGCTGTTAATTACCGATTCTCTGGTAAAATACTTTCGTAATTCCGGATGACTAATCTCTTTCCCCTCGTAATTACCGTAAGCCATTATGTGCAGCAATATTTTTAGTGGAGGAATCGCCGCTTCAATACTTCCATCTTCAAAATAGGCCAGAGCTACTTTTTGCTGGGCTTCCACAATGTTATTAATTCCATCCACAAAATCCTCCATACCTTGCAATTCGGGTTTTAGCATCCGTTCCGAAAAAACGGCCAAAGGCTCATCAAACAGACGGTTCATACAACGGAAAGCAAAGTTTTCGGTAATGCGATATCCCAACCGACTTGCCAATACTTTTTGACCATTATATTCAAAGTCTTCCAGTTTTTCAAGGCTTTTGTTGGCAATCAGGTTTATGGGATCCCTATCTTCAGGCATTAGGCGTGCCCATATTTCAGGAATAAGGATGCTGATATCGTGATCGAAACGATTCTCGGAACCAATAAAACCGGCTGCGGAGCTAAAGCCCTGATATTCCGTTAACAGGTATGATAACAAGGCATTATTCAAATCGGTGGTAGCCACCAACATGTTAAAAGGACCTTTGGTAAGCGCTCCTTCGGAACCTGCACCGGTGGTTGACGGCGATTTTCCGGTAAGGCTGCAAATAAAATCCATAAATAACTCTGGAAGTTCTTGATAGTGAATCGGATTATAAACACTTAACGGACGGATGTTGGCTTTTTTATTGGCTGGATTGTTACGCCTTCCTGGCAATACCGCATTAACCGGATAATATACCGGTTCGGTGTTCTTTATTTTTCGGAACAATCGAACGCCCACATCAGCCAAATAGCTTTCCTTGGTTTCTTCCTTGAATCGGTTTTTTTCCAAATATCGCGGGTTTTGGGTGGGTTCACCATCTACAATCCGGGTGTGCGAAGGAGTAACAAAATACATGTCGTCATCGCTTTCCACTACTTTCTTTATTAAATCCTTCACCGGATCGGTATATTCTTCAAAGCTAATTGCATCGTTATACAGTTCAATGGCATTCTTTTTGGTCAAGGGTTCATAGTTGGTTATAAAAGTATTTCCTTGCACAATGTCGTACTCCGCTTCTTTATCGTATCCCCTGATTACTGCTTCATCGGGCCTTTGAAAGAAATACCTCTCGCAATTGGTTACCAGCTTAACACTTTGGTTTTTATAATCAGGATTCAGATTTTTTAATTGAGCCGATGGAATGGTAATTGAGGCCGTAATATCGTCCTCCATCTGAACTTTTTGAGAAGGAATAAAATCGGATCGTAATTTATGTAAAAACCAGTTGCCCTCTTCATTAAAACCAATGCGAACATTGCTTGAAATAACCGGGTTGTTATTAAAACGGAGTGCGTGTCCTTTGCGGCCATTTACAATTTCTACCGTAAATTTGTCTTTCCACGTACTGGTTTCTTCGTTAGTACGATACAATCGCTTAATATACAAAACCAGTGGACGGATGTGATCGGGAATTCCTCTAAGAAAGGCATTGTACTCATCGCTGTATTGATCGGAAGGTGTTAATAACTTTACAGCACTTCCAAGGGTTCTTTCAGGACTGAGGAATGGCCTTGATTTTTTGGCATCGGGGCGGATGTTTTTCCACCGGTGCGAATAATCCATATTTATCAACAAATCAGCTTGCATGGCGTCTTTTTCCAAGTCATCGATATAAAACGAACCATAAAGGATGGCATTTTGCATCGATTTTGAGATTTCTGACTTTCCACCACCTGATACGGTGGAGGGTTTATGACAAAATACACCTTCCGGCGATGTATCAACTATTCGCCATAAATTCTGATACGGGTGTTTGGTTAATCGGAACTTATGCCCGGTAGGATGCACATAAGTTTTCTCTGGCGATAGATTTAACTGAAATACCCTGCTTTTATTCGTCCAGCTAATGTTTCGTTTTTGAATATCAAAATCGGCATTCTCAGGAATATAAACTATTTCGGGATACTTATTATCTACCGCATAACCATCAGGATGAAGTGTCACTGAATTTCCCAAAAGGGTTAATGCATTTTCAAAGGTATATCCCGGCTTAAATTTAGAGGTAAAAATATTTCCATACACTTTATCCATCATATTGCCGCAAGGAAAAGCAATGGTTCCTCCGGCATGTTCCTCTTCAACCAAACCGTATAAATTGGCGGAATAACTGATTTGTGTTTTTATCTCTTTTTTTGAATATCCATAATAATTGTCGGCTATAAGTGTAATTACCACTCCCCGGGCATCGCGACAGGTAAGTTTAAATGCCTGGCCTTCGTTATATAACTCATTTTCATCTTTCCAGCACATTCCATCTCTTTTTTGGCGCTGACTGGCATCACTGAAGTGGGGCAAACCAATTTCTTTCTTTTTAAGTTGGGTTAAATGAGGTGCCAGAACCATACAGCCGGTATGTCCGGTCCAGTGTTCAACATCCAGCGCAGCATCATTAATTGCTAGATTATGGTCGCCGGCATTTCCAAAAATGGTTTCAACAAAATCGAGATTGCTGGCAAAACTTCCAGGCGCAAAAAATCGCATTTCCATGCTCTTTTCACTGATTACCCCTTTAACTTCAGGACAAACTACTGGACGCATTAATAGTGAAATCATTACCTTAGCCTGCTCTTTCTGATTGGCTGTGAAAGGCAATACCTTTAAGTCTTCGGGCGGATTGAACGCATGGTGTAACATGTGGGCAAAAGCAATTTTTGGAACTTCTTTTTTATCCGGCGGCACCGGCAACCCTCCACGAACAATGTGGAATGTTCCTTTGGTGGTCCGCTTGTCTTTTGCCGGGTTATTTAAAATTCCTTGTTTTAACCGATACGAACTTACGTATTGGTTTTTAAACAAATTGCCATCGGGCGGAAGGCTTATTTCACGGGCTAATCCTTTTTGGTTAAGCACTAAGGTGTTGTGAGGGATGCGATACGATTTTTCAAATTCCACTTCCTTCAGATAATCATCCAAGAAGCTCTGTATGCGGGCATCAGCCGGAGAAAGATGACCAGATAATAAGCGCGATTTTTCTTTGAAACTCTTGATTAAATCTTCGGTTAGTGATATAAAACGGGCATTCGAATATTTCGTTTTTGCATCGTCGGTGTCATAAAACAGGGGCTGACCCAATGCGGCCAATTGCAGATTGATATATTGAATCATATCCCTCCTGTCCTTTTTTGCATACTTAAGTTCTTTTTGCATGTTCAAATTTTTAAGTTCCAAAAATAGCTATTTGCCAATTCATTTAGTACATACTATAAAAACAAAAAACATGATTTTTGTTTTAATTTATAACAAACAAAAGGGGGTTTTGTGGAATTTATAAACTTGATCCTTTTGTGGAAAATTTCTTTTGGGAAATAAAACATGGCTTTTGAGTAATATATCTTAATTAAAAGTTTTGAATTTAAATGGTTTGTATAAATTTGAAGTCC
>DYQV01000318.1 GCA_020719105.1 Rikenella microfusus | reverse complement strand
CGCACATTCACACCTTTCGCTGTGCTCAGGTATGAATAAAGCGGGTTAAACTATTAGTTGAAGAATTTGTTTACTGCTAAAGGGTTACTAAAATTAATTATTCTGTGGTTGACGTTCATTACCTAGTCACTGATTGAAAAATAAAATTATGGAAAAAAAAGAGTTTGAAAAGGGAGTTGTTGCCAATTACAACCAAAGTGTTGAATATTCACCTGATTCAATAGTAAGCAAAACAATTCTAAACAAAGCAACCGGAACAGTCACTTTGTTTTCGTTTGATAAAGGGCAAGGACTAAGCGAACATACAGCTCCTTTCGATGCTATGGTTCAGGTAATTGAAGGAAAAGCAACCGTTATTATAAATAATGAAAGAAAAGTAGTGATAGAAGGAGAATTTGTGATTATGCCTGCAAACATTACTCATGCTGTTGAAGCAACCGAGCGTTTTAAAATGTTGTTGACAATGATCAAAACTCCTCAAAATCAAAACGGATTTACAGTTGCAAAATAATTGAATTACCTGCAATCAATTTCTGTTCCCATTAGTTGGGAGCAGGAATAAGTTACTGGTAATTTTGGGTATTTAAAAGGTATTTTGAATGAAATGCCAATTCCTACCACAGCTACAACTAATTCGGCATGAAATAAACGGTCAAAAAACAATCCATCCCAATATTCGCATCATTCCAATGCCATTTCCGTTTTAGTGCTACATTTGCACCTTTATTAATTAATAAACTCACGATGAAAAATTTTTCGATTAGATTTATATCAAATCCACCGTTTGTTTTCAAGCGATGGAGCCATAAACCGTTTGCAGTTTTTCGCAGCATGCATCAAGTAATTAATATTGGAGTTTTAACCAGTACGTTAACATTGCTTTCAGTTCCCAATAAGGGGTATTCGCAGACCGATACCATTGCAATAAGCGACCATCAGGAGATTGATGAAGTGATTGTAAGTGCCAGCCGGACACCCAAGGTATTCAGTGAAATGAACCGGATTGTAACGGTGATTCCCCGCAATGAAATACTTTCAGCTCCCGTTGAAACACTCCAAGACATTCTAAAATACACTGCCAGTATAGATGTTCGTCAGCGGGGGGCACAAGGGGTTCAAGCCGATATTAGCATCCGAGGCGGTTCCAACGAGCAAACACTAATCCTTCTGAACGGAATTCCCATCAACGACCCGCAAACCGGTCACCACAACCTAAACATTCCCATCGACCTTTCTGCCATCGAACGAATTGAAATCCTCCACGGAACCGGTTCACGCATTTATGGTCCCAATGCTTTCAGCGGAGCCATTAACCTCATTACTGACTCAAAGGCAGCACACAAAATTTTAGTTTCACTCAATGCAGGGCAATACGGGCTTTATCAAGGAACCGTTGCTGCCAATTACTCTATTGGAAAAGTAACCAACTATCTTTCTGCATCAACAGCATCATCCGATGGATATACCAATAATACTGATTTTAAAACCTACAACCTGTTTTACCATGCCGGACTGAATTCCAACATCGGACAATTCGACCTGCAAGCAGGATACTTAAACAAAGCCTTTGGAGCAAACAGCTTTTATACGGCCAAGTATCCCGACCAATTTGAACAAACCCGGACCCAGTTTGCCAGTTTAAATTATGCTACCCCAAAATTACCCGTTAAAATAAATTCCAGCATATACTGGCGCAGAAACCACGACCGTTTTGAACTTTTCCGCGAAGACGACTATACTTATAGGAATGGTTATTATATAAAGGAATACAATGATACTGCCCGATATTATCCAAATGTATATGCGGCATGGAACTATTATCCAGGGCACAATTACCATGTAACCGATGTAGCCGGAACAAATTTGAACACCGCTTTTCAATCCAAATTCGGTTCAACGGCATTGGGTGCCGATTTTAAATACGAGCATATTTACAGCAATGTATTGGGAAAATTATCCGATACCATTGATGCCCCCGGCGAAGTGAGGGGAACCATGAACAAAGAAGCATCAAGGCAATATTTAAACCTTTATGCAGAGCAAAGCATGCAACTTTCAATTTTTGACTTGTCGGCCGGAGGATTGTTTCACTACAACAGCGATTATAACTGGTTTATAAATGGAGGTGGCGAACTGGGAGTTCAAATTAATTCCAACCATAGAACCTATTTATCTATTAATCAGGCAATGCGTATGCCCACTTTTACCGACTTATACTATGATGGCCCAACCAACAAAGGGAATCCCAATCTGAAGCCTGAAACAGCTGTTTCTTATGAATTGGGTTACAAAGGGAATTTATCAGTTATACAATGGGAAACCGCTGTATTTCTAAGGGATACTAAAAATGCCATTGATTGGGTGAAAAATGCATCGGAAGCAGAATACATAACATCCAATTTCACCAACATGATAACAAAAGGAGCTGAGCTTTCAACTCGTTTGAATGCACAAAGAATGGGTAATTTAGGAAGATTCATTAATTATCTGAATTTTAGTTATTCCTTTCTCCATGTATCGAAAAGCATTCCCGACACCATTGATTCTTATTATGCACTCGATTACCTGAAACAGAAATTTGCCCTATCGGCCGACCACACCCTTTATAAATCGCTTGGTTTAGCATGGACGTTAACCTTTCAGGATAGAAATGGAACCTTCAACGATGTGAACTATCAACCCATAGCTTACAAGCCTTACCACTTATTTGATGTGAAGGTTTACTGGAAAAAAAACAATTACGAAATATATGCCGAAGGCCAAAACCTGTTCAATGCCGAGTATTCCGACTTGGGTGGAATTACCCAGCCTGGAATATGGATAAAATGTGGAGTTAAAATAAATTTCAACTTGAAATAGATGCATAAAAAAGGGCTGTCAGTAATTAGGCAGCCCTTTTGAAAGTATATGGAGTCAAAGGTTTAGATGTGACTTATTCTGATTTTCACATAATAAGTTTTTCCTATGGGTAATTTTTCGCTCATTTTTGGCAATTCCTGCAACACTTCTTCTGTAAACCTACCTAAGTTCAAATTGTCAGAGCTTAAAGCTGTTACATGTATTTCATGATTCCCATCAAGGTGGAATTCAACCCACACATTTCCATAGAATGCATTTTCATAGACTATCGGGGTATTCGTAATTTCAGTTAGTAACGACTCTTTTAATTCTAACGGTAAATGAGAATACGTAGTCGATTTTGTGCCTGCATTTGCAAAATCAATAATGAAAATTAATGCAGCGGTTAATGTAATTGCTAGTGTTTTCATGATTTCTAAGGGTTTTAATAGTTTTCGATATTTTTAATTTTTTTCACATTCTTTTAGCAGTAACAAAATGGTGTTTTTGTTTTACTTTTATTAATTTATGTATTTGTTTTTTAGATTATTAGAACATTTATTAAACTGTTTTCGAATTATAGACGTGATGAAAAAGTGAATGTTACAATAAATTCAAATTATTTTTTTAATGAATTTATTTTGCTCCGAAAACAGTTCATATCCAAAGAAAAATAGTTGTAAAAATTAACCCGCTTTATTCATACCTGAGCAAAGCGAAAGGTATGAATGTGCGATGGGTGTTGGGTAGCAAAGCGGGAACCGAACAAAGTGAGCTCACGCAAGTAAACCCCTCCCGATTTTACATCGGGATAGCTACACCCAAAATTGGGATTATTTTTTCTCCCAATATTGAGGTGTAGCTAAATCGTCAGGATTATTAATGAATAATCCGGGTTAATTGTACTTAAATCAAATTGT
>DYQV01000317.1 GCA_020719105.1 Rikenella microfusus | reverse complement strand
ACCAAACAATATGGTATCATCTTAAATTCCGCAGAGGTCAGTTGTTCTGATATTACTGATTTAGAGATTACTAATAAAAACTGCAAAACCATAAGCAACTATGGACGGCTAAGGTGGAAAATCGAAAATGAAGGATTTAATGATCAGAAAAATAACGGTTACAACCTTTGCCACAAATACTCCAGAAAATCATTCAATGCAACCCAAAACTATTACCAATGCCTTCAGATTGCCCATATTATCAACCAATTGGCTCACAAAACCCAGAACGTTCAAAACATGATAGGCAGTCATGATACCTTGAAGTCGTTTGAAGAATGCATATTAATTATAATGGTAGGATACGATCTGGATAGTTTTCAATCTCCGAACTTTACTTGCCAGATGCGCTATTGAAACCCAAAATCAGAGAATCCCTGCTCAAACATTCAGGGCAAAACCATTTAAACCAGGAAAGGAGGTAAATTTTTAAAAAATAATGATTCAAAACCGCATTCTCGCGGATAGCAATATCTATGCGCAGTACGATCCTTTTTGGTAAACGATGTAATGAAAATTTCTTGCTGCGGAATCGCTGAAAAATCATCGAGAGAATAACCAAAATGTAAGTGTAAACCGGATTTAGTTTCAATGCTTAATAATTTGACTTTGTGTAACTTCAAAACACAGGGCGGCAAATTTAGCTGAATTTTAAATCAATCCTTCATAAATCAGATGAACAAATGTCATTTTCAATACTTTTGTTGGGTGTAATATTTTTGTTTTTCGATAAATTTATAACATGGAAAATTCGGACAATAAAATTAGCCAGGCAGCCGATAAAATAATGAATTCCAGACATTTGGTTGCCTTTACAGGAGCAGGTATTTCGGTCGAAAGTGGCATTCCGTCGTTTCGTGGCGAAGATGGACTTTGGAGCAAATACGACCCGCAGGTTCTCGAACTCAGCCATTTTCATCAATATCCCCTCGAATCGTGGACAGTGATAAAGGAGATTTTTTACGATTTTTTTGGTGAAGCACGGCCAAATCCGGCGCATGTTGTTTTGGCCGACCTCGAAAAAAGTGGTTTACTCAAATGCGTGATTACCCAAAATATTGATAATCTTCATCAAACGGCCGGAAATACCGTAGTTCACGAGTTTCACGGAAATTCGCACAACCTGGTTTGCACCAAATGTAAGCGTCATTTTGGACTGGCCGAAGTTAACCTTGATGTTTTGCCGCCAAAATGCGGACTTTGCCAGGGGCTACTTAAACCCGATTTTATCTTTTTTGGCGAAGGAATTCCTCAACAGGCATATCAGGCCTCGCACATTGCAGCCGAAAAAGCGGATGTTTTCTTAATCATCGGTTCAACCGGCGAAGTAAGCCCGGCCAACCAAATCCCGGTTCATGCCAAAAATACGGGAGCTACCATCATCGAAGTAAATCCCGAAAAATCGCGATACACCAGTTATATCACCGACATCCATCTTAAAGGAAAAGCCGGCGAAATAATGACAAAACTGATGGAACAAATCTCAATCAAACTCAAATCGAAAGTAATCAAATGAAAAGCAAAATTGCCAAACGAACTTTTAAAGTAGCCTTTATTTTATTGATGATTGCTCTGCTGCCTGTTTTAACAATAGCGCAGGATAAGCAAATAGGGCAAAAAACCGATTCGTTAAAACTGTATTTCGAAAAGGCACGCGCCGACTGGGATGTGCCGGGTCTTGCCGTTGCCATTGTTAAAGATGGTGAAATCATCATGTCGGAAGGATTTGGCGTTCGCGACATCGAAAAAGGTGGAAAAGTAAATGGGAAAACGATGTTTCCGATTGCTTCAAATACCAAGGCTTTTACGGCTGCGGCGCTGGCAATTCTGGTTGACGAAGGCAAAATTTCGTGGCAGGATAAAGTAACCACGCATATTCCGTATTTCCGGCTTTACGACCCTTACGTCAGCGAAAATATGACTATCCGCGACCTGCTTTGCCACCGGAGCGGACTCGAAACCTTTAGCGGCGACCTGGTTTGGTACGGCAGCAATTACAGCCGTGAAGAAGTTATCAGGCGTGCCCGGTTTCTTAAACCAGCCTATGGTTTTCGGGAGCATTTTGGGTATTCAAATATCATGTTTTTAACGGCTGGCGAAATTATTCCTGCCGTTACAGGTACAAGTTGGGATGATTTTTTGAAAGCGAATTTTTTTGAACCGCTCAAAATGAACCGTACCATCACAACAACAAGGCAAATCGGAAAATTTGATAATGTAGCCACACCTCACACCGATTTTGAAGGTAAAGTTATCCCGATCGAATATCTGAATTGGGATAATATCGGGCCGGCGGGTTCGATAATTTCGTGTGTTGACGACATGAGCCAGTGGTTAAAACTCCAGCTTGGCAAAGGAATTTTCGGAAAGGACACCATTTTTTCGGCTCGGCAAAGCCGCGAAATGTGGTCGCCAAATACCATCCTTGGCATTAATGAAAATTCAGAAAAATTGTGGCCTTCCACCTATTTTAAGGCTTACGCGCTGGGTTGGCAGGTTATGAATTACAAAGACCGTAAAGTGGTGAGCCACAGCGGCGGCTACGATGGCATGATTTCGTTTAGTTGCGTGGTTCCCGACGAAAATCTTGGTTTTGTAATACTTACCAACAAAAATTCAAGCCTGTATTATCCGTTGGTTTTTAAGATTTTAGATGAGTTTTTAGGCGGCGACCAAAAAGACTGGAGCCAGATTATGCTTGAGCGAACAAAGAAATTTGATGAGGCTGATAAACTGGCAAAGGCCGAAGCAGAAAAAAACCGGATTTTAAATACTACACCTTCCTTAGCTCTGGATGGATTTACCGGCACCTACAGCGGCGAATTATATGGTGATGCCAGTGTTACAAACGAAAATGGAGCGCTGGTTGTAAAATTTATCCCAACGCCAAAATTGGTCGGAACTTTAAAGCACCTTCATTACGATACTTTTGAAATTACTTTTAAAGAATTTCCATCGCTGCCCACCGGAACCTGCACCTTTATAATTGATGCCAGCGGCAAGGCTGCCGGGATGAAAATTGATGTTCCCAACCCTGATTTTGATTTTACCGAACTCCAATTCGATAAAAAGAATTGATGACAAAATTTTTAAAAACGGCTTTCGGAAAAGGAAACTTTATATTTTTGCAGCCTTAATGCGGTAGTAGCTCAGTTGGTAGTCCGCCGGTTGGCGGATACCAAGCTGTAGTTCAATGAAAATAATGCGGTAGTAGCTCAGTTGGTAGAGCATTAGCTTCCCAAGCTAAGGGTCGAGGGTTCGAATCCCTTTTACCGCTCGAAATAAAAGATTGAACAACAAAGAATTACAAGGGATTAAACAAAAAGTTTAATCCTTTTTTAATGTCTGGTTTAAACATGGTTTAAACATTTTTCTCACGTAAAACCAGGAAAAAAATCAATAGAAAGATGAGATCAGGTTGATAACTTTTCTTTTTAACCGATCTTTCATCAATGGTTTGTCAAAAAATTTACATAATAGCGTGGGTGGGATTAAGAAAAAATCATGAGAATCCGATGTTTGAGGTGTTTTTATATTATCATTCCAGATTGTAGAGGGTAAAAAATTATGATCCTTTTTTTTATCTACAATTGGATTTTACTCATCTTCAAACAATTTATCTAACTTTTACTTTCTTCTAACAAACAGTTTGCGCAAATACACGAAGTTTATAAATATAATCCGTATGTTTGTGCAAATTTTAAATACATGGGACATCAACTGTATGAATTGTTTGCCAAAAACAAAGGATATCTGACATCA
>DYQV01000316.1 GCA_020719105.1 Rikenella microfusus | reverse complement strand
AGACGATACTTCGGTTGAGAATGTGTTGGCACTTTTTGAGGCAGTAAAAGAATTAGAATAGTTACTAAATTCAAACTTAAAAACAAATACTAATAAATAAGATTATGGCAGATTTAAATATATTATATGAATCAATTGTAAATGGAAAACTAGAATCGGCGGTAGAAATAACCGAAGTTGCAATAGCTGAAGGTTATAGTCCACAAGAGATTATAAACAACTACATGATTAAAGGCATGGAAGAAATGGGTCAACGCTTTCAGGATGGAAAAGCTTTTGTTCCCAACTTACTAATGTCGGCTCGTGCAATGAAAGGCTCACTCGATTTGCTTAAACCGCTCCTTGTTGGTAGCACCGCTTCTTATATCGGTAAAGTTGTAATTGGCACAGTGAAAGGCGATTTGCATGATATAGGTAAAAATTTAGTGGGTTCAATGCTCGAAGGTTGCGGATTTGAAGTTATTAACCTTGGAACTGATGTTTCGAGCGAAAAATTTGTTGAAGCTGTAAAAGAACACAAAGCAGATATTATTTGTATGTCGGCCTTGTTGACAACTACTATGCTTTATATGAAAGAAGTTATTGCCGCTATTGCCGCTGCCGGACTGAAAGAACAAGTGAAAATTATGGTAGGTGGTGCACCAGTGAATATGAAGTTTGCTACACAAATTGGCGCAGATGGTTTCAGTAATAATGCAAACAATGCTGTTGTTATTGCAAAAGAATTAATGGGAATTGAAAAATGATGAGACCTTAACAATGGAATTAAAAACAATCCAGTTGACTTTGAATGAATTGGATATTGATACGGAAGATATATATTTAGGTTTGGGATATGGTGGAATTACGCCTGAAAAACAAATTCTTGAAATGATGGATGAAATTTTTCTGAAAGCCAATGAAATCTGTCAACCCAGGATTGCATACCAAATTTTTGAAGGTGAAGTAAAAGATAAAACAACCATTAGCATTGAAAATACTGTATTTAAAGCAGGTTCAATTATAACAGCATATTTGCCGGATACAACCCATTTTGCCGTTTTTGTAGCAACTGCCGGTCAGGAATTTGATCAATACTTGAAACAACTCAGAACCGATGGTTTTCTGGCTGAAGAGTATATAGCCGATGCCATAGGATCAGAAATAGTGGAGGCTTGTGTCAGATTCATTCAGCGAAATGTACAGAACGATGTACAATTGCTCGGCTATCATTTATCTAATTCGTATAGTCCCGGATATTGTGGCTGGCATTTGAAAGAACAACAAAAACTTTTTTCCTTATTCCCGAAAGATATCTGTGAGATATCATTGAATGATTCCTTTTTGATGACACCAATAAAATCAGTGAGTGGAATCATTGGTTTGGGCGAAAAAATCAAAAAGTTGCCTTATAGTTGCGAAATATGTACTATGCAAAATTGCTACAAGCGAAAGGAAATAATATCTTGATAGTCAGATAAAAAGAAGATGGTTTAGCTATTGAAAAATCAAAAATGACAGATAAAAATGAACCTATTGATAATACAATGGAAAACTCTAATAAGATGATTCCATTTCATTTGGTTACAGGGTTTCTTGGGAGTGGTAAAACAAGCTTTCTGAAATCATTTTTTGATAGTTTTACAACTAAGCATCGCATTGCTCTGATTCAGAATGAATTTGCGAATGCCGGAATCGACAGCATGGAGTTGCAAACCGGCAAATGGCAATTTGATTTACTTGAGGTGAATAATGGTTCTGTTTTCTGTGTTTGTTTGTTTTCGGGCTTTGTAGAGCAACTGAGTGATTTTATTGACACAACCCAGCCTGATTTAATATTACTCGAAGCTACCGGTTTAGCAGACCCGATTGCTGTCAGTCAGCTAATTGCTAACGAATCATTACGACATAAAATATATTTATCACGCATTTGGACAATTGTAGATGCGCAGAATTATACAAAAGTACAGCAACTTTCGGCAGTAAAAAATCAAATAATGATTGCCGATGAAATTTTAATTAACAAAATAGATTTAGTAGATACCGAAACAACAAAAGCGTTAATCGATCAATTAAAATCCATTAATCCGATAGCAAAAATAAAATCGACAACTTATGGTAAAACCAACTTTGATACCGATGTTTTTGATAAAAGGTTATTTGACTTTGAAGGAAATCCAAGTGAAGGTATTAGCGGAATTTATACACAGGTTTTCAGAACACCCTACCCTGTTAAACGCAAAAATTTCGATTATCTGATAAAAATAATTAATCAGGATGTTTTGAGATTAAAAGGTTATGTAGTGCTTGAAGACAATAAAATGTATATGATTCAATCGGTATTTGGTGAAACGAAATTGTTGGAAGTAAATACGATTTCAAACGCAACTGAAATCATTAGTATTTCAAAATATAAAATAGATTTTGAATTCATATTAAGAAAATTAATACTACTTTAAAAAATGATGAGAGGAAAAGAATTACTAAAACAAGCATTTGCATTACAAACAACTGAGAGAATACCTTGGGTGCCTTTTGTTGGCGTACATGCTGCTTCATTAATAGGAAAAGATGCTGAAGAATATTTGAAATCGACAGAGTTAATTGTCAACGGAGTTTCTGAAGCTGTAAAGTTGTATAATCCGGATGGAATCCCTGTTGTTTTCGATCTTCAGTTGGAAGCAGAATGTCTGGGATGTGGATTGCTTTGGGCAAAAGATAATCCTCCATCAGTTAACTCACATCCTTTAGTTGAAGGAGTTAAATTGGAAGAACTTAAAATTCCTCTATCAACCGAAGGGAGAATAGGAATAGTAATGAATGCAACCCGACAATTACGTGAGAAATTTCCTGAAATAGCATTGTACGGATTAATTACAGGCCCATTTACATTAGGACTCCATTTGCTTGGAACGGAGATATTTATGAAAATGTTTACAGATGAACCATATGTTCATAAGGTTATGACCTTCTGTAATGAGGTTTGTAAAACCATGGCAAGTTATTACAAAGAAGCCGGTTGTGATATCATTGCCGTGGTCGATCCTATGACTTCTCAAATTGGACCGGAACAATTTCAACAATTTGTATCAGAATACTCAACTGATCTTTTCGATTTTATTAAAAAAGAAGGCTTGGATTCTTCATTTTTCGTATGTGGTCAGGCTAAACACAATATAAAAGTTATGTGCGATTGTCATCCAGACAATATCTCTATTGATGAAAATATTCCACTTGAGTATGTTAAAGAAATTTGTCTGGCAAATGATACAAGTTTTGGAGGAAATTTATTACTTACTGCAGCATTGTTGATGGGAACCACCGAAGATTGTGAACGTAATGCGGTAGATTGTATGGATATTGGTGGATACAAAGGATTTATACTTGCTCCGGGTTGCGATTTGGCTTATGCCACACCCAAAGAAAATTTACTGGCAGTTGTTGCCTTGTTAGATGATGAATACAGAAGCGATGTTGTACGTGCAATGGAAGCAAAAACCATAGAAGTCGAATTAATTGACAAAGTTGTTTATGGATCATCTGATAAAGTAATTGTAGATGTTATCACACTTGATTCTTCCAGTTGTGCGCCCTGCCAGTATATGCTCGAAGCCGCCCGAAAAGCTTGTGATGAGTTTGGAGACAAGGTAATATGCATTGAACATTCCATTAAAACACCTGAAGGACTTGAATTTCTGACGGCTATCGGAGCCAGAAATATTCCTACACTTTGTATTGATGGTGAACTTACATTTGTATCTAATATACCACCTGTCAGTGAAATAAAACGAAAAATTGAAAAACGGATAATTGAAAAGTTTGGTT
>DYQV01000315.1 GCA_020719105.1 Rikenella microfusus | reverse complement strand
AAAAGAAAAAAAAGAAAGCTGACACAACTTGGTGGCATTGGGAAGCTGTCAAGGTTTTTAGCATATTATTTTACACTTTTAAAATTATTACTGTAAAAAAATATGCTAAAACCCGAAGGGCTTGACCTTGAATGCTGATTTGGATTGGCTTGTGCGATGCCACCTAACTTGTCTGCATTTTTTAATATTTTTTTTAAAAAAAAAACTACAAAACTTTAAAAATCAATTCGATAATACTTTATCATTTTCCACTGCATATAATAATATACTGGTTTTGAGGGTTGGAGTTAAACAGCCTTGAGCTAGCGGTGGAAAAAGTGGATGCAATATGTGACCCCGATTTTTTCGGGGGAACGGTTTGCGGACACTGTGCGAGCGAGCCGACTGCGAGTGGAGCAAGGGTGGCACTGGTAAAGCCCGAATTTATGAGGGCGACTGTGGCTATTGCTTGCAACAAGGGGCTGGCGGGATTTTTGCTTTAGCGGTGGGAAAAGCAACGGTAACAACTGAGCGAAATGGAATGGGTGCGCCGGATTGAATGAAGTAAATTGGGGTGCTTTTTTACCTGCAATGCTCTACAAAAAATAATTGATTGAGGAAACGGTAATGTAGGAAATATAGGTAACCGACCTAAAAAAAGTACCCATTTACGAAATGAAAAGTGCGGAGATTAATGGAATGTTGCGAATGGAGTTACTGTTGCGTGTGATTGGATTTTTGGACGGCATCCGGAAAGGTGACGTTGAAAAAGACAATGCGGCAAAACGCAAAAAGCATGACAGCCCAGCAGCCCGAAGCGACCAGCAGGCTCGCCTAAAATGGGCAATGAAAGGGATTTTTTATTTTGACACCAAAGAACGACTGGCAATATAAAAAAGACCCGGGAATTGCCGTGAGGAAGAAGAAGGAACGCAAAAGGCATGACAAACGAACCCGCTACGGCGGGAATTGCAGCTATATTTTATGCCTATAAGAAAAAATATGATTATAAAATTTGGCTGCAATGGTTTGGCATGACTTTATGCAGACAACTGATGACGAACACCGATTAACCTTGTGGGTTGGCCAATTTATTCAACTTGCCAATTTTGAGGGATGGAAATAAAACTTATAATAAAAAAATCATTTATGCCACAACGGTTCTTGTTGCCAATTAACAGGGAACCCCATTGCTGATACATCAATATTTGGGAAATTAATCAATAAATCATTAAATTTTTTAGGTATAGTATTTTTGGGGTTTATGGTTGCCATTAAATAAATAATCATAGACAAAACAAAATATGCCCTATTATTAGCAACATTTGAATTAGTAAGCCATTGGTTTTTTGTATTGAGAGGTATTAAAGGTTGAATGCGCATTATACGGTTCCACATGCGAGAATGGTGTGCGCACACATTACGTAAATATACTATACTATGCAGCCAAGAAGCCAAGGTTTTGTCGTTTACACCAAAATGATGTGCAATATCTTTTTTATTACGACCTGGAATAAGATTGCTATAAAGGCTACTTAAAACTCCGAAAGAAGCTATTTCAAGCATCATCCAGCTTGGAGGTAAAGAATCGCTATATTTTTGCTGGAATGCCATAATGAATTGTTCATCGCTACGTTGATATTCACCCCCCATTTTTGAAAGTGTATCGGCATGTTTGATAGGGTCTTTGAAATTGTTGGCATCTTTATACCAAAATGCACCTTTACTATTTGAAAGTATATAAATCATTTTAGCCCTAACAGCCACTTCAATTTTCTCTAATTCACGCAAAACCAATAAACGTAATTCACGGTCGAATTTGTAAATATTAAAAGCAGTTTCGAAAGTTGAGCCCGGTTTGAATTGATGATTTTTTTTATCGAGTAACATTGGATACCAATACCCACTTAAACGATAATAGCTTATAGCCTCAAGCAAATGTAATACTTTGGCATCATCATTTATAGCTAAACCACGGACTTTTAATTGTTGGATTTGGTCGGCATAGGTTAATGCCGGCTTGTTGTAGGGTATTTTACTCATTGGTGTAAAAATAAAAAGCTTACCCTGAGCGCGCTGTTCAAACGGGAAGCGGGGTAAGCATGTTGCTGCAAATGTAAACAAATTGTTGATATGTTGTGCATTTTTGAGTAATATTTATTGATTAGCAATTGTTTTTTGCTTTGGTTACTAATAAAATCTTTATTTCATAAAAAACGTATTCTACAAAAACCACAAGTTATCTTTCCCAAAATCGGGGATTTCGTTGCTCTCGAAGTGGGGAAACATTTCTGCCACCATTTCAGGGTATTTGATTGTTACCGGAAGGTTTTGTTGCCTTACTGATTTCCAATACATGCGGCTGAATTGGTAAACCTGGTCCAATAGTTCTTTTACGGTACGCATGTCTTTGGCTAATTCTGAATTTGAACAGGTAATGGTAATTTTAATTGGAAATGGGTAACCATCGAAATCGCTGATTGATTCTTTGCTATAACGGGTGTTGTTGAAAAGCAAGAATTTATTGTACCCAATGTTTATATTGGTTCCACTTTCGGTCATTAAGCCTTTCCAATTATTATCGAAAGCAACTAAATCGTTGGATTCTGTTTTATTGGTGGTTACTATAAATACCGGAATGTTCAACCCTATATTTTTTAACCCTTGCTCAATGGGAGCCAATTCTTTTTTGCTCATGTTTTTGTAAAAATGGATTATGAGCCTTTTAATTTCGGAATTACTGCTTACATACTCCCTTAACCCGGATTATTCAAGAATAATCCGGGTTAACTTTTTTTGCCCAATTTTTTCTTCTCTTTACTTTCAATTTGCTTAATGCTTTCTTCGACAGGAAGGTTTTCTGGCATTGTTCCACCTATTTCCTTAATGGTTTGACGTACTTTTTTACCTACTTCGAAATGAGTTTGATTTGCCTTGGTTTTACCTTTTATATTTTCTCTGCGTAGTTTTTCTTCGGTTTGTGTGGCTCTAAATAAATTGGCAGCCAATTCGGTACTGCCCATGTGATCGAGTATATGTTGACTTTTTTTAAGGCCCTTTATTGCGTGTATACCTTTGGCATCAAGGCCGCCATATAATCCCATGTATCCATGATTCTGAAATATAGCATAATCTTTTGACTCTATAACCCCTGCATCTTTGGCTGCTTCTGCCAATTGAGAGTTGTGTTTTTTCATTTCGTTGCGCAGGAACAAACGCTTTTCTTCCTCAGTACTTAGCCGGTTGTACTCTTCCATTTGCCTTATTTCATGCAAACGGGTTTGAATGGCAAAATAGGTTTGCCCGGTGGCTACAATTTCCTTTGTAGGGTCGGCATTTTGAACTATCAGGTAGCAGGCATAACGTGAAAGTTTGTAACTTTCCATCTCGCGTTGAGCTCCTGAACCGATGGGTACCATCTCGTTGAAATCAACGATATGGTTTTCTACCTCATGACCACTGTTTTTACAGGCTTCTTTCGCTTTTCCGATTACAGAAAGGAAATTTCTGAAATCGGTATAATCTAAAGCTTTGGCTAATTGACGTGCTCCCCAATACTCGTTTCCATACTCGTCAACCTGACGGATTTGTTCAAATATAGTTTCTGGTTTTTTCGATAATTCGTTAGCCATATAGTATGGTTTTTTTAACTTTTATAATTTATTTTATTGTTGCATTCATTTTTTTACTCCAAATTTATTGCTTCGTATTCTGCTTCTGTTAAAACAAATTTTGGGTCAATTACTTTAACCTCAGCATAAGTAAGTTCGTAAAGTTTGTAAACCATATTATCTATTTGTTGCTCTAAATCAGTTGTGTTGGCTTG
>DYQV01000314.1 GCA_020719105.1 Rikenella microfusus | reverse complement strand
TGTAGTTATTTATCGTTATTAAAGTTGAACTGTCAAATATTTTTTGTCTTTGATCCCCAAACCCCCAATTGGGGGTTGGTGGTTGAAAAATTATAGCTTATATAAACTCTATTCATTTAAAACTGAAAATAGATAAATGGTTGTATTTCTGATGATTTAATTTGTATCACCAAAAAAATAATAAGCGACAAATATACTAATTTTAATACAAACGGCGAACGTATTACAAAATTCTCAGCTTTTTGTTCCACTTTACGCGACATAAAATGAAGTATAAAACCAGTAATTATCAGCAAACTAACTAAAGGATAACCAACTATAAAACCACTTATAATTTCGAGATGAAATGCTGTGAAAATTTGTGTCAACACAGCTCCAACTGTTTGCATATCGGCAGCACGGAAAAATATCCACGTAAAACAAACAAAATGAAACGTAAGTACAATTCCCACAATTTTTGTCAATTTATTTTGGGGAATTACAACTATCGATTTTACAAACTTTTCGCTGGTCAACATGACACCATGCAATGCTCCCCAAATTACAAAACGCAACGCTGCACCATGCCACAAACCGCCCAAAAGCATTGTTATCAGCAAGTTTATGTACATTCTGAGCTTCCCTTTGCGGTTACCACCCAGCGAAATATACAAATAGTCGCGCAACCACGACGACAGCGAAATATGCCAACGTCGCCAAAATTCGGTAATACTTGCCGACTGATATGGCGAATCAAAGTTGATATTCAGCTTATAACCAAGCAATAAGGCAATACCAATAGCCATATCAGAATATCCTGAAAAATCGCAATAAATCTGCAATGCATATCCATAAACGCCCATCAGATTTTCGAATCCGGTATAAAGTGTCGGTGCTTCAAAAACACGGTCGACAAAGTTCAGACTGATATAATCGGAAATAACTGCTTTTTTGAATAGACCACTCGAAATCAAAAATATAGCTTTCCCAAAATCCTGTTTGTTTAGAAATGGCGTTTTGAAGATTTGCGGTATAAAATCGGCAGCACGCACAATAGGACCCGCTACCATTTGCGGGAAAAATGTGAGGTAAAACGCGTATTCGGTAATATTATGTAGGGGCACAATGTTTCGGCGATATACATCGATAGTGTAACTCAAACTCTGAAAGGTGAAAAACGAAATTCCGACAGGCAGAAAAATAGCAAACGGGTCGAAGGGTTTATGGAGCAACTCGTAAAAACCCGCAAAAATAAAATTGGTGTATTTAAAATAAGCCAGCATGCCCAAATTAAGCGTTAGGCTACTCACTAACAGTAAAATACGAAGTGATTTCCGCTCCGTTTTTCCCATCCAACGCGCCAAATTAAAATCCGAAAAAGTAAGCAAAAGTAGCAACAAAAAATACCAGCCGCTCGATTTATAATAAAAGTAAACTGAGAAAATGGTCAAAAAAAAGATGCGTAATTTTTGCTTTTTAAAAACCAATAAATAAATGGCAAAAAAGCTTACAAACAAATACAAAAACAAAGCGCTACTAAAAATGATAGGTGCCTGTGGTTGGTATAGCAGTTCGTTCAATATTTTAGATGTGTCAATGGGCAGCATATTTCAAATAACTATTTATCAACGTGTTATAAATCATTTTTATCCGTTACAAAAGCAAGCAATCCATCCGAATCATTCCGGCATATCAGCTTTACTTTGTTGAACGAATTATCCCCCGAATCGCGCTCAGTTAGTTTTATTTCCAAGGTAAAAATATCGTCAACACTCACCATACTTACTCCCGAAATTCCGGACTCAAAATTCCTTTTTCTGCCCCGCACCGTTTCCCATTTCCATGCAGCATTAGTCGATGAACGATAATCGTACGATTCGTTGGAACGTGTAATTCTATATGGAAAAACCAACCCTCGTCCGGCATTTCCAAACCTTTTTTGAAGCGAATTACGTATTTCGCGTGTCAGAAAATCGGCCTGAATATGCGAATCGCCTATATGCAAAATATTAATTGTTTGTACCGAATCGGTAGTCTCTAATGCGTTTAATTTTGCAAAAAAATCGATCAATGCATCTGAATTTAGGATAGTATCGCTGCCAATTTTGTATTTCGAAAAATTAATTTCCGAAGTTTGCAGTTGCGCAAAACAATGGATAGAAACGATAGACAAAAAAAACGACAAAAGCTTAATTCGAGACAAGATTTCGCCTCCTTTCTGTAAACTTTTTGCCTTCGTAAAGTATGCTTTTTGCCAACGAATGACCAATAATTTTTCCGCCATCGAAGTTTAAATGCGTGTAATCTTTGCCGGCGAGCGGCGGGTTAGAATGCACAAAACGCGCCATCGAATTTTCGCCACCCATCGCTTCGTACAGATTCCAAAATAGCAATTTATTGTCGTTCGCAAACTGCTGTTGTACAGCCACTAAACTCTTCACCGCCTTCATAGTAGCAAACTCTCCCTGCCGACGTTCACTCCTATCCGACACCGAAAGCATCAAAATGGGAGTATCAGGAAATGCAACTTTGAATTTTTTCACTAATCGCTCCATGCCTTCCAAATAAGCCGTGTATTTTCGCGATTCCGGTGTCATAGCGTTCAGTCCGAATTGCAATACAATCAAATCGTAGTTCAGCAAACTGTCAAATTTTATCAAATTTTGCTTGGGTATAGCCAATAAACTGATACCCGAATTTCCTTTAATCGAAAAGTTATCAATATAAAATCCCGTACTATCTTCGAGTGAAGCACCAAAAACAGAAATTCCCGAACGACTCAAAAAATTCAATTTCACTTTGTGCATATCCGCCATACCCACGCTTACCATTTCGGGGGAAGGGGTAGCAGCAAGCGCAAGTCGCTGCTTTACAGTATCATTGAATGCCAACCATACCTCAGTTTCATTTTGCGAAGCATAAAACAACCTGAAAACATCAAATTTTCGTGTATGTTTGTATCGATAACTTGCCTTGAAACGCACATAATTTGCCGAATCGGGACGATAATTGAATCCGTTTATACCAAAATTTCGCACACCATTACGAGCTATAACCGAACTCGTAATCCAACCACCCGACGAAAGTTCTACCGAACGACGATAACCGGCTGCTTCGTGCGTAATAGGCACAAACCCAACACCATTGCCTCCAAAAATAGATTGAAGCGTATCGCGCAGGTCACACACCACCAAATCGGCATCGGTAAACGAATCGCCAAACCACGCCACACGCACTTTGTCGCGACCGTTTTTGGTGCGCTGAAGTTTATTGAAAATAGAGTCGAGTGGAAATTTTTGTGTTGTAAAATTTTGAATTGGAATTAACCCTTCAGGATACAATTCGGGCTCAACATTCTCAGCAACAGGCATTTTAACTATTTTAGCTACTTCAGCCAAAGGTTCCTCGTCAGCAGTAATGTCCGAAAACATATTAATCGGCTTTAGCTGAAACGAAAACAATCGGCTGTCGTAATCCAAAAACGACAAAAAGCCGAAAAGCAAAGCAATTATAAAAACAAATATAAAAGAGCTGTAGATGTAGTTTTTTTCTTTCACAATAGCTGCACGCTGAATATATATTTTACGGTGTGCAAAGGTACTAAATTAATCTATTTTTTCAATAGCATAAAATTTTAAAATATCAGGGCGTACCTCTCCTACGTCGGGTCGGGCTGGAGTTTATCCCGATTACTATCGGTACTCTTGTACCGCCGAAAAACGGCGGCACGCCACTGCTATCCCTCACACATCGCAACACGAAGCACATCACCATTATTTAAAAACACAAATGGTTCACCGAAACTTTCAACAATTTCAGTGAACCATTTTTATTGGAACTGTT
>DYQV01000313.1 GCA_020719105.1 Rikenella microfusus | reverse complement strand
TTAAAACCCATTCAAACGTTTTATCGGAAAGTAACCACCTATAAAACGTACAATTAGAAAAGCCGGAACCCATAAGAGTAGCCGGCTTTTCAGCTTACCGAGCCTAAAAATTTAAAAACTGTATATAAGTCCTGTATAAATTCCCAATGAATACGTATGAACTGAGTTGGTGCTGGTTATGGGATTTAAAGCATACCTGAATGTAGGGTTTAAATTCACGTTCAGGTTTAATAAAATAGGATATTCAAAACCAAATCCAACGATTCCATTATAACTCATGGTTTTAATATCCTGGTTTTCAGAATCCAAGGCATATTTCGCATCATTTTTTTGAACATAAGTGCTATTTTGATACATCACATTGGCACTCAACCCACCAGACAGCTTCATATCTAACCTTCGATCAATCAATTTATAGTTTACAACAATTGGGAACTCACAGTAATTAAAAGTTTGAATAATATCGCTTCCAATAGCTGCGTCCTTATTTGTATTTATTGCTTCCGGAAAAAATACCATATCATAGGAACGATCTATATTATTCTGCAACTCAGAAGGAGACCCATTAATTTTTACATTACCTGAAGATGTATTCAGATAATAATATCCATTATCAGAAGGATCAATGGTATTATAAACCGTTGAATTTTCAGAAACTTGTCCAATTTCAGAAAAATAAACACCTGATTGAATGTTCCATCGTTTTGCAACGGAATAGTTAATAGCAACTCCAGCAGAATAAGAGGTGAGTGGCTTTTCATTACTAAAGTTATTATTACTGGTTGAATTACCCGTTGCAAGAACCATCGATTCATTTGATGTGCCTCCAACGTTACGGTAACTTACCAAAGGTGTGGCTGAAAGTCCAACCGCCCACAAATTTGATTTATCAATAATTGCCATTACTTCATTTTCATCAGGATATAATGGTAATTCCCTATAAACATAAATAATATCTTTTTTCTGTGATATTTGAGTATATTTAGCCTCAATCCTCGAAACATTTTCTTCTCTGTAAACTAGAGCCTCTTGTTCCATAAAAGTTGATTCATCCGGGTACTGATTGGTGCTACCAAAGCCAGGAGGCAATAAGATTCCCAATGAACTGGCTTTTTTTACGTTACTTTCTTTATTTTGTACTTTGTTATTATCGGCACTCTTTTCCAATTCAAGGGTTTCTTTTGCAACATCCTTCTCATGTTTTTTTTCTGTTGCTGTTACATTAACTGAAGCAGGATCTGTGTTTTTATTAACATTAACAACAGGTTGAGCAATTGGTTTTTGGTTTGTGCTGCTTGTTGGTTCTAATACTTTGTTATAATTGGGTTCATTTAATTGAGCTATAGGTTCTCCAATAAATTGAATATCTGTGAATAAATATCCTGCACTAAATGAAAGTAATAGAGCAACTGAAGCTGCAATAGAATAAATAATATTTCTGTGCCTTTTTACCCGTTTCCGATTCATGGTTTGCTCAATGGCATCCCATATAAAAGCCGGTGGCTTTTGCGAGTAATCGGAAAGTCCGCTTTTAAAAATCTTATCTATTTCTGAATTCATGGTCATAATTATCACTTAATAATTAGTTTAACTTCTTGCTTGCGTTCGCTGTAAAGTTCTTTTACTTTTTCTTGCAAAATTGCTCTGGCTCTTGACAGGTTCGATTTAGATGTACCCTCTGATATTCCTAGCTTTTCACCTATTTCCTGATGCGAAAATCCTTCAATGGCATATAAATTAAATACCATTTTGTATTGAGGCGAAAGCTCCTGAATCAGAGACATCAACTCTTTGCACGAAATCTCACTCATCACATCGTCATAAGCCAGTTTAGTGTCATATTCCCTGATTTCGGAAACCGAATACAGCAAATTGTGTTTCCGGTAACGCTCCAAAGCACAATTCACCATTATCCTGCGAACCCAACCTTCAAAAGAACCTTTAAAATCGAACTGCGATATTTTTGTAAAAACCTTTATAAACCCATCCTGCAAAATATCCTCAGCTTCAGTATAATCTTTAGAGTAACGCAAACAAACTCCAAACATTTTGCCCGAAAACTGCTCATACAGCTTACGTTGGGCTTCTGGCCTGTTATTTTTACATTCCTTAATCAATACATTTAAATCCATCAACAAATCGGACATTTTAATTTGGGTTTTAAGTATAATACCCCGACACCGACAACAAGACGGCACCCCTATTTTTTTGGTTGCGTTGTTAAACTATTTTTTTATTTTATTTCTTTCTCTAATTAAAAAGAGACCGAAAAAAGTGATTAATCCATTGATTATTAACAATTCAAATCCCATTTTGTAACCAAATAGCAGTCTTTCGCTAAAAAAATTTAGCAAAATACATACCAAGGGCGATAAAAGGGCAATAAACCATACCAAGTGATCATTGACCCAGTATTTTGTAAATAAACCAAAAGCATAGAGTCCCAGCAAAGGACCGTAAGTGTATCCTGCTATCTGAAACACAGTGCTTATTACACTTTGGTTATTCCATTTGCCAAATAGTATTATTACAATACCCATTAAAACCGAAATACCCAAATGAACCGCTTTTCGAATTCTGATTTGCTTTTTATCGGAATAATTTTTCCTTTCAATAGCTAAAATATCGATGCTGAAAGAAGTTGTTAAAGCGGTTAAAGCGGAATCAGCGCTTGAATAAGCAGCCGAAATCAATCCTAAAACAAACAACAAACTGACCATCTTAGGCAAATATCCTTGGGTAGCCAGTAATGGAAATAATTCATCCGATTTCAAAGGTAAAGCTATGCCTTTACTGCCAGCGTAAATATAAAGAAGCACACCCAATGTTAAAAAAAGAAGATTCACAGGTAAAAAAGTGACTCCATACCAATACATATTTTTTTTAGCCTCTTTCAAATTCCGGCAACTCAGGTTTTTTTGCATCATGTCCTGATCCAATCCGGTCATAGCAATGGTAATAAAAACACCACTCAAAAATTGTTTTAGAAAAAAAGTTTTTTCGAGTGGATTATCGAAAAACCAAACTTTTGAAAGTGGACTATTTTTAACAGCAAGAACCATTTGAATAAAGCTGAAATTCAACTCCTGTGATATAATAATAATGGTTAAAACTAATGCCGAAAGCATAAAAAATGTTTGAAATGTATCGGTATAAACTATGGTCCGTATCCCTCCTTTAAAAGTGTACAGCCAAATTAATGCAATGGTTGCAGCAACTGTTACAAAAAAAGGTACTCCCCATGCTTCAAAAACAAGTAATTGCAATACACTCGACACTAAATACAACCGAATTGAAGAACCCAATAAGCGACTTACCAAGAAGAATGTGGCACCTGTTTTATAAGATACTTTTCCAAATCGTTGCTCCAAATAGGCGTATATACTGGTAAGATTTAACCGGTAATATACAGGTAGCAACACCCCTGCCACCACTACATAACCCAACACATACCCTAACACCATTTGCATATAGGAAAACTGGCTCGTGCCTACCCAACCCGGGACAGAAATAAAAGTAACCCCGGAAATGCTGGCGCCAATCATGCCAAAAGCCACCATAAACCAGGGCGACTTTTTATTTCCCAAAAAGAATGTATCGTTTCCAGCTCCACGGCCCGTGAAATGAGAAATGATTACCAGAATACTGAAATAGGCAACCAGAATGCCAATTACTTCGATAGGTGTCATGGTTTGCAATTTTACACAAAACTAAAAGAATTGAAACAATTAAGCCAATTAAGCCACAGATTCACAGATTAAATCAAAAAAAATAATTTACTCAGATTGTTCGCTTCGCTCAATTTTATTCGCATAGCAAATA
>DYQV01000312.1 GCA_020719105.1 Rikenella microfusus | reverse complement strand
GATGCCATTTGGCTGTTTGGCTTCCATACCGATTCGAAAGAACCTAAAGGACAATCGCCTTCAAAAAGGGTTTCCAGTTTTGCCCCTTTATAATCGAACAATTC
This sequence comes from Rikenella microfusus, assembly GCA_020719105.1. Classification (GTDB taxonomy): domain Bacteria; phylum Bacteroidota; class Bacteroidia; order Bacteroidales; family SZUA-534; genus GWE2-40-63. Next base: position 3,719 of record DYQV01000312.1, on the reverse strand, counting down.
CACCGTAATGTGTTCCGGTTTGCTGCACTGCCAGCGCACTGTGGTTTGCTGGGTAAATGGATTTGGATAGCAACTAACCAATAATGCTTGTAATGTTTTGGTTTCGTTTATTTCAACAAAATTGTTGTTTTGAGTTCCCGGTGTTCCGTTGGTATCAGAAGGTTCCCAGCGATAATAAGGTTCGTTGTTTTTATAGGGATTAATGAGCGATAGGGTTTCTCCTTTATCTTCTTCAATTTTTGGCCAAGGTTCGTCAGCCATATAAAGCAGAGAATCAATCAAATGATTTTGCGAATCATACAAACAGAGGACATCTTCCATAGCTCCCAGTCCAAAATAAAAAGAGCCAATGGCATTGGTGATGTTAGGATATAGGATCCGAAACTTGGATTCATCTTCAAAAAGCACCAGGTAATTTTTAGGCCCAATTTTGGTGCCATTCGGTATTTTGTAGGAATGGCTGACCTCGCTGTCCTTAAAAATCCAATTACTTAAATCGATGGTACTGTTTGATGTATTGTATAGTTCTACCCAATCGCCACAATCATTTCCGGCAACCGATTTATAATTAATTTCATTAATCACCACATCGTTGTAATCTTTGGTCGATTTTTTGAAAATAGCTTTCACCGACCTTCCTGAGGTTGGAATTGAAAGAAGTACCGAGGCGGAGTTTGAATCCATTCCTTCCCAACGTTCGAATTCATAACCGGGTAGGGGCATTGCTGTTACCTGTACCGGATTATTTTTAAAATAGGTGCCTGTCCAGGGATAGGTTTTTATTATTAAAGAGCTTACTTGCACGTACCCCTGATTTTTATCGGAAACATCGACGGTTAACGTAACAGCGCCTCCCAATGAGAATTGAGAATTGATATACGAACGCATATAACTGGGGCGTTTGGTAGCAAAATTCTTTAACACGTTAATGTTATTTTCCCAATTCCAAATATGGTTCCATCGGTCAATATGGTATGGTATTTCCGCGGCAATATTACCTTTTAGACTATCAATTAAGTGGTTCACGCGCGATGGCTCAAAGTCATAATTAATGCGGTCGGCAAAACGGTTGATGAACTCCGATTTAAAAGTTTCATTTTTTACAAGCGACCTAAGCAGCAGCGTTGACCAAGGCGGATTTGGCCATCCCGGACCATTCGGATCTAAAGCAAAGGCCAGGGTGTTATTGTTATAGCCAGCAGAACCCAAGGTACAATAGCCTATTCCAAATCCAAAATCGGTATCAAAAAGAATCCATCGCCATCGGCCTGAATCAGTTTGAGGTCTCCAAAATTTAATATTGTTACCCGGCCAGTCTTCGTTATCCACATATATCTGGGCAATTTGGTAATCCATGTAATTTATAACTTCCATCCGGGTTTTCACCTCTTCATAAACCGCCGATTGAGTCATATCATTGGAGGCTATATAACTCATCATGGCTTGATAATGTTCTGCTGAACCTTCCATGGCTACACCATCTGCTTCTAACATATCTAACTTATTTGCCTCAACTCCAAGATGGTGGTCTGCCAGAAAATCTTCGTTTACCTTTTCGCGGAGATTCAAAATTCCCCAGTATTCGCCGTTAATATAAACAACGGTAGGTTGGTAGGCTTGCCTCTCCATATCGAGTTCATTCACCAGTCCTGTCATCAGAGGATCCCTTAAATTAGTTTGGCTCCAGTCATTTCCTGAATTCCGTAATACCAATGAGTGATATTTATTGAGATTGCGCTCTTTAAAAAAAGGATAATCAAAGCTATTGGAACCGTAGGAATTACGTGCATACAATGCCATCGATTTTTGATCATTCGCACGGCTCCAGGCACCAAAAATTTTGGTTCCGCCGGCCGAATGAAAAACTTTGGTACCGTCTGCATCAAAATATTCTATATTAATGGGCCGTTCCCAATCCATCCAAAAGTTGGCTCCAAAATAGGGATAATCGCCCGGATTATCTCCCATTTCATAAATTCCATAATTCCAATCAAAAAGGTTATCGGGGTCAGTAGTTAACGAAACAATGGGTAAATCAATTTCCCGGTTCTCAATAATATATGTTTGAACCGATGGGCTCAAACTAAGCGAGTTGGTGGTAAATACCTTTGCCCTAAGTGATGTGCTTTTAGCTATTTGAATCGGCTGAGAATACTTCAATGATTGTTGAGTGGGTTCTTTTCCATCGGTTGTATAATAAATTACATCGCCAGGCTGAGCAGTTAGAGTAACAGTTAAAGAGGAAGCATAGACTCCTCCTATTGGCGAAAACAAAATTTGTTGGGCCGAAATACTGTCAAAACTCTGCGTAGTATTTAAAAGTCCGGGCGTAGGTTCATCAAAATAATACCACAGCCCAGTGCCATCGGGTTTCCGGCCAATGGAAATATTGCTTGGGAGTGCTATGCTGTCTGTTTTATCAACTATCAGGTTCTGAGGCGAAACCAAATATATTTGTTCCCCATCGGCGCCAATCTTAAAGTTAGTATGCATCCGTTTATCCGATAACTGCAAAACTTCAGGTACTGATGCATTGGTAACAGGGGATTGATATCCTGCTGTTAAAAAAGGGATTAGGGTTAAATCCGAAGACGATGAGTTAAAATTGTGGACCTGTAAACAAAGCACATTTGTTCCTTCTAGCAAAACGCCTGAAAAGTCATCAATGGGAAACAAATCTGGGGCTTTTCCATAAATTATCAAAGGTTCTATGGCTTTTGTGGCTGCTTGATTATAAAGAACAGGAGTGTTAGCAACTCCCATATTTTGACGGGCAATTTCGGTTCCATTAAGATAGGCCACAAATCCATCGTCGTAATCAACATGCAGCAACAGTTCTTTAATCTGCGAAAGATTATCGATGGTAAAAGTTTTCCGTACAAAAACAGATAGGGTTCCATTGGGAAAACTGGTTGCGTCATCATTATCGCCAAAGCCAAATCCAGAAAGTCCTTTAAGCCAGCTTGAAGCATTAAAACTTAGTGTTTTCCAATCGTTGGGTATGCTGGCACTTCCTACGGCATAAGAAAATTCATCGCCTTGGTTAATCAAGGTGTTATAGTAAACTATCTCTTTACGATCTTTACCCGATGCGAGTATTAAAAGGGTTTGCTGGGGGTTCAGCGTAATGGCCGGAAAAATCCATTTATACAAAGCATTTTTATCGTCCGATAGAGCCCAACCATCTAAGCTTATGACGTTTGTACTTGTATTGTACAATTCCAACCAATCGGGACTGTCTTTATCTTCGTCGAGAAGGGTAGAATTTAACGAACAAAATTCATTGATTACTATATTCTGACCGTTAATATGGGACAATGAAAGTAAACTTAAGGCAGATATTATTATTAGATTGCGCATAAAAACAGATTGAAAAGGAATTCTATTCAAAAACAATACCAAATTAATTAGTGTAAATTGTACGTAAAGTGGGGGATAAAGTTAACTTATTAATTGATTGTTTTTTATCATTTTTTAAAATACTTACTAGTGAAACTTATTCGCAGTAAGTCGTCATCCGATGAATGTTGATTTTAGTCAGACGTTTACTTTGCAGAAATTAATGTCGTTTAATTAGCATTCCCCTCTATAATCCTTCCTGAAGATACTTCCTCTGTAGCAGCAATGCTAGTCCTCCTTTGATGAATCCTGATAAATATCGGGACGAAGGGCGGAGGGTGAAAAGACTTAACTAAACGTAAATTAACAGGTTTACCTAA
>DYQV01000311.1 GCA_020719105.1 Rikenella microfusus | reverse complement strand
TTAACTACATTAGTAACCCGAAATGAAGCGCCAGAAAACACAACCGCTTCATCTGCGAAACATTGACAAAAAACTAAAACCATGAATAAAGCCCTAATTCCAATTTTGTTGCTCGTATTTAGTGGGTGTTCCACGCAATATCCAACCACTACATTCTGGATTAACAACAATACCGAAAAGACCGTAAACATTAAAGCTTCCCTCTTTATAGATAGTTTGCCACCACCCCATATTCAGGATGTATTTTTTACCATCAAGCCCGAGGATAGTGTTTTGTTCCGGCAATCAACCTTTAACAAGCAGGGGAACCCGGCCAAAATATTTAAAGAGATGAAATTTGTGCCGGTTGATAAACAAATGAACCGACCCACCGATTCCTTGAATTGGATAAAGTCAACTGATTCAAAAGGAAAACCGAAGTACAATTTTTATATTTATCCGAAAGAAAAAGTGGATGGAATAGAATAAATTGGATATTCTAAACCCAAGAGGTATCAAAGGATAAAACTATACTTTAAACCCCATCACTAAAATATCGTCCATTTGGTCGGTTTTGCCCATGGGATGGTTGCGCCAATCTTCAATGGTAGTATTTAGCAAATCGCGCTGTTCGTAGAATTTTTTTTGATGAATATCGACCAATAATTCCCTCAGGTTTTTACGCATAAACTTGCGGCAGGTGGGTCCTCCCATCTGGTCCTGATAGCCGTCGGAAAAAAGGTAAACGCAATCGCCTTTTTTTAGCTGAATGGAAATAGGGGTATATTCGTTCATCACAATATGGTAACCCACCGGCATACGATCGGCTTTCAGTTCATTGGCTTCCCCGTTTGAGACAATTATGGCCGGATTGTATGCCCCGGAATACGTCATGGCAAGGGTATCAAGGTTGATGATGCAAAGTGCCATGTCCATACCGTCTTTGGAACTTCCTTCGTGGTTTCCCTGTTTTAATGAGGTAATCACGTTCCGGCGCATTTCGGCTAATACCAAATCGGGCAAGGCAACTTTCTGCTCTTTAATAATTTTGTTCATAAAGCTTACACCCAGCATGCTCATAAATGCCCCGGGAACTCCATGTCCGGTGCAATCAGCGGCACCAACTATCAACAGGTTGTCGACTTTCCCAATCCAGTAAAAGTCACCACTCACAATGTCGCGGGGTTTGAACAGCACAAAGCAATCTGCCGTATGATTTTCCAAGGTGTCGATACCCGGCAGCACTGCCCGCTGGATGCGCTGGGCGTAGGTAATGCTATCGGTGATTTCTTCGTTCTGTTTTTCTATTTTATCTTTTTGGGCCACTACTTCGGCGGTCCGTTCTTTGACCACCTGTTCCAGATGTTCTTTTTCCTTTTTCAGTTTGTGTTCCCGGCGGCGGATATACCCTACCAACATGAATGTGAACAGGATGGCGAGCCCCAAATAAAACCATACGGTTTTCCAAAAAGGCGGGCGGATGGTAAAATGATACACCTGAGCGTCGGACCAATGCTGTCCATCGATAGTGGCCATCACAGAAATGGTGAAATCGCCGTTAGATAAACTTGAATAAGGTGATGAATTGCTTTTGGTAACTGGCGACCAATCGGTTTCGTTGGGCTCAAGTTTATAACGGTATTGAACTTTTTCAGGATTACGGAGGTAAATGCCATTAAAATCGAATGTTACGTGGTTTTTATTGTAAGCCAACGATAACGGTTGGGGTAGATTCATCATTCCAGAGGTTTTAAAACCCAAGGACGGCCAATCAACATTTTGATACGACAAGCGTACGCCGGTAATATAAACTTTGGGTATTTGGGTAATGGTATCTTCGAGTTCCGGTCGATAACAGGTCAATCCACCAATGGTTCCAAACCAAACATGGCCCTTATTGTCTTTGCAAAGGGCATTCTGGTTGGTTTCCCCGAAACGGAACCCATTTTGTTTGTCGTAACTGTCCACACGGATGGGTTGCTCTATTTTTTTATCGAAAATTATTTTATTAAACCCTGCGTTGGTACCGGCAATCAATGTGGAATCGTTATAAAAAACCAATGAATTGATGATTTTGGTACCCAAATTTAGCGCCGACAGGCTGATGATGGTATCGGCAGCCAACACATATTTATAAATCCCATTGGCAGTACCAATCCATATATTATCGTATTTATCGGCAGCCAGGCAATAAATGCTCAAATCGAACAATCCTTCTTCTTGGTTAAAATCACGATACGTATTGGTTTTGGATTGAAAATACGCCAAACCGCCCATGGTGCCGATCCAAATATTCCCTTTTCTGTCGGTTATCACCGTTTGAACTTCGTCATTTATCAAGCCATCATTGCTTGAAATGATACCAATCTGATTATTCCGAATCTCATTAAATCCCATGTTAGTTCCTGCAAATACTGAATAATTGGGGACTTGATACACAAAATTGATGTTGTTGTCGGCTAATCCGTCCGAGGCAGTCAGATAATAAAACCGTCCGTTGATGTAACGGGCCATCCCATTGCCACGGGTACCCAACAATAGGTCGCCATCGGCATCCAAATCGAGCGAAATCACTTGCTTGCTAATGAATCCTTGCTTTTTGTCGAAATATTGAGCTTTCATGCTCTCATTTGTGAATTGAAGCAATGCCAATCCTTTTTCGTCGGTTCCCACCCACAGTTTTCCATCGGGGGTATTTTTTACCGCCAACACTTTTTGACCGGGTAGCCCCTGTTCTCGGGTATAATGGACCAAAGCATTCCCTCGATATAAAGTAAGGCCATTGCCCATGGAACCTAACCACATATTCCGGTTGCTATCGCGGTAAAGTGAGAGGATTAAGTTACCGGGCAGACCATTATCCATGGAAATGTTTTTTATTTGTCCCTTATTGAGGTTATATAAGCCATGGTCGTTGGATGCCAACCAGACTTGGTTATCGTTGTCACATTTAATGTCCCAAATTATTGGGTCGGTAATCCCTTTTAAAGCACCATAACCCTCAATGACATATTTACCTTTTCGGATGGTAAGTTTAAAAGCACCGGCGTCGTGCGTTCCAAACCAAAAATCGCCTTTCTTATCTTTTTCAATGCAGGTGATTTGATTGCTGGGCGTAATCACGGAATCTTCCAGATTGCGGACGACAAAACCCTTTTCCGTTTCTACAACCATATTCACCCCACCAAACATAGCTATCCAGCTTTTATTGGCAAGAGTATCATGCAATACATCAAAAACGAAATCACTCGATAATCCGTTTTGGGCATCTAACTTTTCAATTTTAATGGAATCGCCGAGCGTGAGGATATTGATACCGGCATCGTTGGTAGCCACCCAAACCCGTCTATGTCCATCCACATTCATATTTAGGATAGCCGAACCTTCCAAACCATCGGTCGAAGTAATGGACTTCCATTTGGAACCGTCAAAAATTCCTATCCCTTTTTCGGTCCCTACCCAGATATTGTTGTCGGGGCCTTTTATAATACTTCTTACCGTATTTCCGGGCAAACCGGAACTTTGATCGTACGTTTTAAACCGGGTTCCGTCGAAACGGGCAACCCCGCTTTCGGTTCCAAGCCATAAGTAACCAAAACTATCCTCATAAATGCAATACACCGTTGATTGGGGCAATCCCTGGTCGATGGAGTAATTGGTAAAATTGTACAATTGCCCGAATGTTTGGGTGCACAATGATATTACAAGTGATGTTAGAATAAGTCGATTCATTATGGTGAACTTTGGAATAATTAAAAAATTTAAAAAACCGTTCATTTGTATCTTTAATAATAGTAAGCAACAAATCATTTTAACAACATAAAGCCACGAAAAGCACTAAAATAAAG
>DYQV01000310.1 GCA_020719105.1 Rikenella microfusus | reverse complement strand
TCGCACATTCACACCTTTCGCAATGCTCAGGTATGAATAAAGCGGGTTAATAATAATTTGTAAATATTCTGATTATTTTGCTTATTGATTTAAGTAAATATCATACATTTGCTTACCAATTATTAGGAAATGATTGCAATTAAACAAATTCTACTTAACAAGTTTCATGTGTTTTTTAAATGGTTACCGCAATGGAAACATGTTGAAAAATCAGGTTTTTGCTAAGAATTTGTTATAAATTAGCAGCATACGAAAACTAACTATTAAATTATTATAATACATTAAAATTCAGCAAATTATGAGAAAACACATTTTTAATGCCGGCCCTTGTAAGTTATCTGATCCGTGTTTGGAGAATACCGCCAAGGCAATTCTTGAGCTAAATAATAGTGGACAATCAATTCTTGAAGTCTCGCACCGCAGTAAGGATTTTGAGCCTATTATTAACGAAGCAGTGGCACTTTTTAAAGAGATTTTGAATGTTCCTGCTAACTACCATGTTTTATTTTTGGGCGGTGGAGCCAGTACGCAATTTGCCATGATTCCAATCAACTTTTTAAAAACAAAAGCTGCCTATGTAAATACGGGTACCTGGTCCGAAAAAGCCATTAAAGAAGCTAAGATTTTTGGTAAAGTAGAGGTGATCGCTTCATCGGAAGATAAAAACCATACCTATTACCCAAAAGGTTTTAAAATTCCTACTGATGTTGATTATGTGCATATTACTTCAAATAATACCATTCGCGGAACGGAAATTTTTGAGGATTTAGACACTCCTGTTCCTTTGATTGCTGACATGTCGTCTGATATTATGAGCCGTCCGGTGGATGTATCAAAATACGCCATGATTTATGGTGGTGCTCAAAAGAATTTAGGACCAGCCGGAGTAACATTTGTTATTATTCGTGACGATATGTTGGAACGGGTAGCAACCGATCGTCCCATTCCAACTATGTTCCGATACGACATTCACATGAAAGAGGACTCTATGTATAACACGCCTCCATGCGTTAATATTTTTGCCCTAAATGAAACGTTGAAATGGGTAAAATCGCAGGGTGGCGTAAAAGAAATGGAACGCCTTGCCATTGAAAGGGCAACTATGCTTTATGCCGAAATCGACCGCAATCCATTGTTCAAAAGCCCAGTTGAAGTAGGTTCCCGTTCACGCATGAACATTCCGTTTGTTTGGGCCGATGGTTCTGAAGAGCTAACTGATAAATTCATGGAATTGGCAAAAAGCCGGAAAATTGTTGGTATCAAAGGCCATCGTTCAGTTGGCGGTTTTAGGGCATCTACCTACAATGCGTGCAGTATCGACGATGTGAAAGCATTGGTTCAATGCATGCAGGATTTTGAAAAACAAGTAAAAGGATAAACAATTTTGATAAAAAAGCCACTTTTCAAACATTGAATAAGTGGTTTTTTACTATTAACTAATTAAAAATTAACCAATGAAAACTATATTAATTGCCACACAAAAACCTTTTGCAAAAGTTGCTGTAACCCAAATGAAGCAAATAGCTGAAGGAAAAGGATACAAAGTAGTTTTGTTCGAAAAATATGCAGAACAATCTGATTTTGAAAAAGCTGTAACCGATTGCGATGCAATAATTATACGAAGTGATTTGGCTACCAAGGAAGTTTTGGCTGCCGCTAAAAATCTTAAAATAATTGTGCGTGCTGGTGCCGGATACGATAATATTGATGTGGAGGCCGCTACTGCTCACAATGTTGTGGCCATGAATACTCCCGGACAGAATTCAAATGCCGTTGGTGAGCTGGTTTTTGGTATGATGGTGTATTCTGCCCGTAATGGTTACGATGGCAAAGATGGTGTGGAATTACGCGGAAAAAAACTGGGAATTCATGCTTTTGGAAATGTAGGTCGATATGTTGCTGAAATAGCTAAGGGATTTGGAATGGCCGTTTATGCTTTCGACCCATATGTATCAAAGGAAAAAATGCAAGCAGAAGGTGTAACTCCAGTAAATTCAATTGAAGAATTATACAGTACATGCCAATATGTTTCATTGCATATTCCGGCAACCAGTGCAACAAAAAAATCAATCAATTTTGATTTGTTAAACAAAATGCCTCAAGGTGCAGTGCTTGTAAATACTGCGCGAAAAGAAGTTATTGACGAAGACGGTTTGTTGCAAATGATGGAAAACAGGAGCGATTTCAGATACCTTTCCGATATTGCTCCCGATTGTGCTCATGTATTTGCCGAAAAATTCGAAGGAAAATATTTCTTTACCCCTAAAAAATTGGGTGCTCAAACAGCCGAAGCAAATATTAATGCAGGCATTGCTGCGGTTAATCAAATTATCGATTTTTTTGAAACAGGAAATGTTACTTTCAAAGTAAATAAGTAAACTGTAAACAACCTCAAATAAATGAATCCCCGATTGATTGACTTTCGGGGATTTTCATTTTTTATAACATTGATAAACCTTGTTACAAAACATTTTTACTTAGCCGTTCATTTTTTGAGGTTGCGTTATCTTCGCAACGATATATTTAGAAAATAGCTATGAGCTATTTACATTTTAAAAATCACATTCAATGGCTATTATAAAACCGTTTCAAGGGATTCGTCCCCCAAAAGAATTGGCAAGCACTTTGGCTTGTTTACCTTACGATGTCATGAATTCTGAAGAAGCAGCTCAAATGGCTGCCGGAAAACCTGAATCTCTGCTACACATAACCAGAGCAGAAATTGACTGTCCTGTAGGCACCGATGTTCATTCTGAGGAAGTTTATAACAAATCAGTGGAAAATTATAACCTTTTTAAACAAAAAGGGTGGCTTAAACAAGATAAAGAAGCCAAATACTATATTTATGCACAAACCATGGATGGAAGAACCCAATATGGAATTGTAGGTGCAGCTTCTTGTGATGATTACCATAAGGGCATCATTAAAAAGCATGAATTAACACGTCCCGATAAGGAAGAAGACAGGATGATTCTTACTCGTTACTTGAATGCCAATATTGAACCGGTATTTTTTTCGTACAAAGCAGTTCCTGAGATTGATGCCATTGTTTCATCCATTGTAAATAACCTACCGGCCGAGTATAATTTTACTTCGGAGGATGGTTTTGGACATCATTTATGGCCCATTAATGATGCGGAGACCAATAAAAAACTGGAACATTTATTTGCCAGCCAAGTACCTTTTACTTATGTAGCCGATGGCCACCACCGTACCGCTGCTGCGGCGCGTATAGGAATTGAGAAAAAGAACCAGAATCCAGATCATACCGGAAATGAAGCCTATAATTACTTCATGGCAGTCCATTTTCCCGACAATCAGTTAAAGATAATTGATTACAACCGCGTGGTGAAAGACTTAAACGGTTTAACTTCAGATGGTTTTATTAGTAAACTTAACGAGGTTTTCGAAGTTTCTACTATAGGAAAAAGTATTTATCATCCAACAAAACTACATGAGTTTAGTATGTATTTAGAGGGTAATTGGTATAAACTAACGGCCAAACCTGGAACCTATAATGACCATGATCCGATTGGGATTTTGGATGTTACCATTTTATCGAAATTGGTATTGGATAGAACTCTAGGGGTGAAAGATTTGAGAACCACAAAAAGAGTGGAGTTTGTTGGTGGAATCAGGGGGTTAGGCGAATTATCAAAACGTATCGATTCTGGTGATATGAAGGTGGCATTTGCCCTTTATCCGGTTTCAATGCAGCAATTGATTGATATTGCAGATAGCGGAAATATTATGCCCCCAAAAACAACCTGGTTTGAACCAAAACTTCGTTCAGGTTTAGTCATTCATGAATTGGAATAATATTCTAAAAAAATACTAACCCGCTTTATTCA
>DYQV01000309.1:1417-3859 GCA_020719105.1 Rikenella microfusus | reverse complement strand
GAATTTCTAATTAGCAGATTACCAGTTAAATATAATCTCCGATTTTAATAATTTATTCATCGGATGACTTTTCGGAGCGGACTCAATAAAGGTTGTAATTTTTCATCATAAACGTAATTTTAAATCGCTATAAATAATCAGTTATTTAGCTCTTTATTTGGGGTATCTTGTCTCCATATATTTTACTATTTTATATTGGAGCCGCAATACAGTTTCATCATAGCTTCTGGTAATAAAAGGAAGATTTTCATAGGTTCGGGCATAATAAGGAAAGGGTGCTTGGAGTTCAATAAAATCAGGTAAATACAGGGTTAAAGCATCAACACCGCCTTCCATGTCAGTTGAATAAAGAACTTTTGCATTATTTACTCGAAGTTTTCCTTCACTATTTCTAGATGAATATAAGATATTGTCATATTCAACTGTGTCTTTATTTTCAATTGTTGTATTAAAATTTGCGATTAGGTAATTATTATCTAATGACACCATTTGTACTTTTTGGAAATTTTCGTCAAATAATACATGATTAAATTTCTGCTCTAAAATCGAAATGCTATTGGTATCATAAAAAAAATAAACCTCACAATAACTAAACTTTTTAAATGCATTTATTATCATAAGATTCCTTTTATCCCTTTCTTGGATAATTCTCTCAGCCAGTTTATCATTCTTCCCTTGTAAGGCTTTCAACGTATTTTCATTGGTTTTTAACCGTACTAAAATGCCCCCTGTTTTTAGGTTGCTAAATATAGTGTCAATGCGGGTTTGCGACTGAACCGCCATGCCGCTTAAAACAAACAGGGTTATTATAAAAATCCTCATTTAGTAATTTTTAAAGTGCATAAAGATACAAAATGTATGATTGTCATATAATGGAAATATAACCCTTAAAACTGGAAATAAATAAACGGCTGCAGCCCTGCCGTGGTGAACTGTGTGACAACAAAAACTGTGATAAGGGTAAGCACTATTTTCAAGTAGAGAGGCATTAAAACAAACTTTCCCCGGTACCAGTCCTTCCATTTTACCGGCAACCAATGAATTAAAAATGCAGTAAGAATTAGAATAAAGACCAACCGGTACGCGGTAATTATTTCCCAGGCAAAGGCTCCTTTAAAATTATTGAATATTTGGCTGAACATTTGCCGCACCGACTCCATGCTGCGGGCACGGAAAGCCATCCAGGTGATGGTAACCAGATTAAACGTGATAAAGATACGCAACACCCTGAGCTTGCTGTTTTGTTCAGGGATGAAGGTTAACCAGAGTTTATGCGCAGCTAAATAAAGGCCGTGAAGACCACCCCAAATGATGAACCGCAGATTTGCCCCATGCCAAAGCCCACCAATTAACATAGTCAGGAAAAGGTTAATATAGGTTCTGATTTTCCCTTTTCGGTTACCACCCAAGGGAATGTAGAGGTAATCTTTGAGCCATGTAGAAAGCGATATATGCCATCGGTGCCAAAACTCAGTAATGTTAGTGGCAATATAAGGTGAATTGAAATTAATATGCAACCGGAAACCCATCCATAAGGCCAGCCCAATGGCAATATCGGTATAACCCGAAAAATCGCAATATATCTGGATGGAATACCCATATACCGCCATCAGGTTTTCGAATCCGGAATAACTCATGGGGTTGTCGAACACCCGATCGACAAAGTTGATGGAGATGTAATCGGCAATAACAATTTTTTTAACCAATCCATTCAAAATAAGAAAAAGGCCTTGGGCCGCTTCATCTTTATGCAAGCGGAATGCTTGATACATCTGTGGTACAAACGAGGATGCCCTTACAATAGGCCCCGCCACCAACTGTGGAAAAAAGGTGATGTAAAAACCGAAATCCAAAATATTTTTTATGGGTTCAACTTCCCGTCGGTACAAATCGATGATGTAGCTGATAATCTGAAACGTATAGAACGAAATTCCCACCGGAAGGATAATCATGGCCGCATCAAAATGGCTGCCCCACATACTATTTATTCCTGAAAGGAGCCAGTCGTGCACTTCAAAATGGGTGCCCAGCCATTGATTCATCAACCCCGAAAAGAAATAGGTGTATTTGAAATAAACCAACCAACCCAGATTATAAACCACAGAAACAGCTACCCAGCTCTTTTTCTGCCAGGGTTTTTGTGATTTGAAGATTCGGTTTCCAATCAGAAAATTAACTATAAGTGAAGCAATGATCAATGAAAAGAACAACCCACTCGATTTGTAATAAAAGAACATACTGACCACAAACAGCCAAGTGTTGCGCCAGAATGTATTTTTATAAATTAGGCTAAACACGGCAAATACCAGCATAAAATAAATCCAAAATGCCGGACGGGTAAATAGTAAGGGTTTTTGCGGATTATATAATAGCCAGTCTATCAAATATAAATCGGTGTTAAATTATTTTTAAATATATCAAACTGAGCTGAATATTGAAAGA
>DYQV01000309.1:0-1317 GCA_020719105.1 Rikenella microfusus | reverse complement strand
TAATGAACCAATGAGCTAATGGCTTCTTTTCAAAACTTCTCTTTCCAGGAATTTGTCATACGATTTTAAAAATGCAGTGAACAACAGTTTGGATTGAAACTCGTATCCTTTTTGGGTCAGATGAAGGTAATCATAATTTGCCATGGCTTCTTGGTGCCATGCATTTACGGATCCTTTGCCTCCCATCACCTGATAAAAATCCCAATAACTTAGCTGGTGTTCTTTGGTCTTTTGCTTTATGATTTGAGCTACTAATTCTGTATTTGGATTTGTTTTACTTTTCTTCATCCGATGGTCGCCGGGAGTAGCAAATAATATGGCAGATTTTGGAGCAGCCTCTTTTATCAACCCTATCAAATTGTCCACTTTTTGGGTAAAAGCCAAGCTATCGAATGCATAGGTATAAGAATCGTTAGTTCCCAGTGAAACAATGACCCAATCGGGATTCAAAGCAGCCAAATGAGGAACAAAAAAATCGCACGAAAGATACGATTCAATTTGTGCCCCGTTTACGCCAATGGTATGATAGATGATGCCCGAATCATTGCTATCGAAATTCATCCCATAAAGGGTAAATCCAGTTTGCGAAAAGCTCATTTTATTCAATTTCAAGGTTACCGTTTGTAGGTTTTCGCTGAATTCAAACAACGTATAACCCTTAACGGGAAAAGGCCGAATGTTGGTAACTTTAGTGGAAGTACTTACAGTAGGTTGAAATTGGTCGCTGCCAAATGCATGAAAAATCATCAATCGATCAAAATCGTAACCTTCCAAAAGTGGATCGGTTATGGAAACAGTGATGGTGGCATTTGAATCAGAAGTCATCACTGCAATTCCTGAAAGACCTAACGGGCAATTCCGTTTATTTTCCACGCTTTTGCAACTCTCCCATATCCCTTTCGATGAAACTGTGTAGTTTAACGGGTTATTGGTTCCGGCCACTTTGTACGGAAAAATAAAACCGCGGCCGCCCATAGCCCCTAGAAAAAATGTTTGTAGGTGTTTACGGAAATGTCCGGAGAAATAATCGGCTTGTAAATGAGAATCGCCCATGTGAACAATGCTCACTTTTCCTTCCCCTTTAAGTCCTATCTGTGTTAGCTTTTCAAACAGTGATTGGTAGGAATCCTGACCCCCAAAAATAGTAATCTGGTTGGCTTTATAATCAATAAAAGGGAAGCTATCTATTTCATAAGGATCATCTTGAGCAAAAACACCCTGAATTGCAAAGATGATTACTATCAAATTTAAGATTTTCTTTACGACAAGTATTGGGTTTAAGGTCTCAAGTATAAACATAATTCAACAAAAAGAATC
>DYQV01000308.1 GCA_020719105.1 Rikenella microfusus | reverse complement strand
ATTGAGGTGTAGCTTAATCGTCAGGATTATTAATGAATAATCCGGGTTAAATACAATGAAGTTATAACTCACTTTTTATATCACAAAAATAGCAACATCTGCTAAATGTAGCTTCTTTTTTCCTTTTCCGAAATAATTTCTTTTAGCGTTCAATTTTTCCGTTTCATTTTAAAAATGGATTAATTCATTCAATTTGTTAAATATATTCGCTTTATTTGCTTTAATTTGTCGTTATATATCCTATATTTGTTTCGATTTGATATGAAAAAACACATACATATACCAGCCCAATCTTCTAACCTCTTTTTTAGAGAATGTATTGCTTGTTTAAACGTGGTAACCGTAACAGCAACCATAACAGCCACAGCTATTAAATCAACCCCTTGGTGGGGGTAGTTATAATAGCAAAATCTGACCGTTGTGATATGTATTTAAAATCATCTATTTTATTAATTCATTTATTATGATCGTACTAAAATTCGGTGGAACTTCAATTGCCGATGCAAAAAGAATAAGACAGGTTTCATCTATTATTGACCAATATAGCGATAAAAGAAAACTTACTATTGTGGTTTCAGCACTGTCAGCTATTACAAATATGTTGGAGCAAAGTGGGATACAGGCATTGCATAACGACAAAAAGTACCTTGAGACCATCAAAGAAATTGAGGATCGCCATTTCGAAATAATCAACCAATTGGTGGATCCAAAAAACCGCAGCGAAATAGCCGCCCACATTCAGTTGCTATGCAACGAGGCTGAAGAAATCTGTCAAGGTATTTCCATTTTGAATGAATATAACGACCGTTCCAAAGCCAAACTGCTGAGTTTAGGGGAACGCATGTCTTCAGGGGTTATCAGCTCTGCACTCAACCATTTGGGGCATAGGAACCAGTTGCTCGATAGCCGCAACCTCATTACAACCGACAGCACCTATCTTTCAGGTAAAATCAACCACAAGCTTTCTCAAGAGCAAACCATTGCTGCATACAGCGCTATTGAAGGAATGGTGGTTTTATCCGGATTTATTGCCAAAAACGATAAAGGGGAAGCAACCACTTTGGGACGAGGTGGTTCTGATTTTACAGCAGCTCTATTGGCCAATTACTTAAATGCAGAACGAATCGATATTTGGACCGATGTAAATGGCATGCTTACCGCTTCCCCTCAAATTGTTTCATCGGCTTATACCATTCCTTCTTTGAGTTACGAAGAAGCCATGGAACTTTCGCATTTTGGGGCAAAGGTTATCTATCCGCCTACCATCCAGCCGGCCATGGAAAAACAAATCCTTATCCGGATTAAAAACACCTTTGAGCCTGAACATGATGGTACTTTGATAGGCCCCAATCCGATAACAAATGGCCACAATGTAAAAGGTTTTTCATCTATTGACACCATTTCACTAGTTACTATCTCCGGAAGTGGAATGATTGGAGTGCAAGGTATTGCCATGAGGGCTTTTAAAGCATTGAGCGCCGCAAAAGTTAATGTTATGTTCATAACCCAATCGTCATCGGAACACACTATTTGCGTCGGGGTTAACAGCCATGAGGCTACTGAAGCCTGCCGTTCCATTGACGAAGAATTTGAAAACGAACTGGCCCGCAAAAAAGTGAACCCGGCATCGTTCGAGGACAAACTGACTATTGTGGCGATGGTGGGCGACAAAATGAAAGAAAGCATTGGCATTGCCGGAAGGGCATTCAAATTGCTTGGCGACAATGGTATCAATATCCGTGCTATTGCCCAAGGTGGGACCGAAAGGAACATTTCCATGGTTATTGCTGAAAAAGATACCAAAAAGGCTTTGAATGTGCTACACGATGGATTCTTTCTTTCCAAATACCGAAAAATCCACTTATTCAACATAGGTGTGGGCACAGTGGGCGGAACCATGCTTGAGCAATTGAAAGAACAAGCTGGATTCTTGAAGGAGGAATATGCCATTGACATCCGGTTAGCTGGGGTTGCCAATTCAAAAAAAATGTTATTCAATTCCAAAGGGATTTCATTGGAAAGCTGGAAACTTGATTTGCTTTCGCAAGGCAAAAAGATGGAATTGGATGCTTTTATAACTTCCGTGAAAGACCTCAACTTGCGCAACAGTATATTTATTGACAATACCGCTTCCGATGCAGTTGCTAAAATATACCAAAGCATTGCGGAATTAAACATTCCCATTGTAGCATCCAACAAAATAATGGCATCCTCCCCCTTAAGCCAAATGAGTGATTTTAAAAAGGAAATTAAAAAACGGGCACTCAAATTCCTCCACGAAACCAATGTGGCTGCCGGTCTTCCTATATTGAAAACCATTGAAGATTTAGTGGCATCGGGCGATAAAATTTTGAAAATACAGGCGGTACTTTCGGGCAGTTTGAACTATATTTTCAACAACATAAGTTCCACCGTTTCCTTTTCGGAAGCCGTTATTCAGGCCCGCCAAAAAGGACTTACTGAACCGGATCCATCCATCGATTTGAGTGGATTGGATGTGCGACGTAAAATATTGATCCTGGCCCGAGCCAGTGCATATCCATTGGAATTAGATCAAGTTTCGAAGAAGGATATCATCCCGGAAAAAGAATTACAAACGGCAACCTTCGACCAATTGCTTAAAAACATAGAGAAAAACAATGCACGCATTGAGAAAATAAGGATACAGGCTGCCGCTGAAAACAAAAAGCTCCGTTATGTGGCTGAATTCAGCGATGGAGTGGCACATACCGGACTTCAGGCAGTTGATGCCAGCCATCCGGCTTATCATTTGGATGGAATGGACAACATCATTTTGCTTTACACCCGCAGGTATCACGAACAGCCGTTGGTAATTAAAGGTGCCGGTGCCGGTCCTGGTGTTACCGCATCGGGCGTTTTTGCCGATGTGATGCGCTTGGCCAATTTATAAATCCGAATCGTTTAAAGAATGTCGATGAATCGAATAAAAGCTTTTGCCCCAGCCACAGTAGCCAATGTTTCCTGTGGATTCGATGTGCTGGGTTTTGCTCTGGATAAGGTTGGTGATGTGCTAGAACTAGAACTGCTGCCCAACCAAACCATTATAATCGATCCCATAAATGGTCCCGGAAACTTATCTACCGAACCCGAAAAAAACATTTGTGGGGTGGTTGCCAAAGCCATGTTGGATGCCCTGGATAGTAAACAAGGATTGCGGATGAAATTAACCAAAGGCGTATTACCAGGAAGCGGACTGGGTTCTAGTGCTGCCAGCGCCTCTGTAACAGCCTTTGCCGTTAATGAGTTGTTCAACAAACCATTTTCTGAAAAGCAATTGGTGGAATTTGCCATGCTGGGCGAAAAACTGGCCTCGGGAACAGCCCATGCCGACAATGTAGCTCCTGCCCTTTTGGGCGGATTCACAGCAATCCGAAGTTATGATCCGCTGGATATTATTAGAATACCGGTTCCCGACGAATTGTATTGCACGGTAATCCATCCAAAAATTGAAGTACGTACCGAGCTATCCCGTAACATTTTAAAGAAACAGGTGGAATTGAAAATAGCCATCAAACAATGGGGCAATGTGGCCGGATTGGTAGCCGGTTTATATAGCAGCAATTATGACTTGATTGGCCGATCGCTAACCGATTACATTATTGAACCGGTGCGTTCGAGATTAATTCCCGGATATTACGAGCTTACCAAATATGCTCTTCTGGCAGGAGCCTTGGGCTGTGGTATTTCCGGTTCCGGACCTTCGGTGTTTTCGTTGAGCAAAGGGGTACCAACCGCTCAAAAAGTGGCTGAGGCATTCAACGAAAAAGCCACCTTGCTTGGACTGCCATTTGATATCTATATTTCAAAGATTGCTGATAAAGGTGCTAGGGTAATATAGATTTGAGACTTGA
>DYQV01000307.1 GCA_020719105.1 Rikenella microfusus | reverse complement strand
CTATATGTACTTTTTCAGCCACTTTGAATCCCACTTTAGGAATTTTGTATTAAAAGGGAATAATGCCGTAGAAATTGACTGGGTTCAATTTAAAGATTAAGTCAACCAAATCATTTTGATAAACTAAAAAGTAAAAAACCAACTGTATTAAAATACAATTGGTTTCTTTCAATATAAGTGATCCCGGAGGGGGTCGAACCCTCGACCCGCAGATTAAGAGTCTGCTGCTCTACCAACTGAGCTACGAAATCGCGGTGCAAAGATAAAAAAATATATAAGTTACAATTAGTACTATAATAATTAAATTAATTATACCAACAATCGGGTTAATGGTATCCTAATTCAAAAACTAAAAGCTTGTAATGTATGTAAAATCCAAAAATTCAGATAAATAGTATAACCTGAAAATAAAAACGTACCTTGCAAAAAATTCAGGTTTAAGAATTTGCGCTTTTATTTACTAATTTTTCTCTCTCTCTGTTAGTTCATTGCAGCTCTCCTTTTTAAATACTGTTTATAGTTCTTTAAATTAAACGGGAGTTTTGGGTATCTGATACAAAAAAACGCAATCTATACTGAGTTACTTTAATTGAACTCCCAAAAAATGTTGACAAAAGATCAAAACTGGAATAAAACATTACAAAAAAAACATATCAGTCAAAATAAAAAAAAGATACAAACGAAGCATTAATGCGGCAGCTAAAAATTACAAAACAAATAACCAATCGTTCCGAAGATTCCATCAATCGCTATTTTCAGGAGATTAACAAATATCCGATGATTACAGCAGAAGAAGAAGCCGAATTAGCGGAACGTATCAGGGGTGGCGATACCATTGCCTTGAATAAACTGGTGGTTGCCAACTTGCGTTTTGTAGTTTCGGTAGCAAAACATTTTCAAAATCAGGGGTTGCCTTTTTCCGATTTAATTAATGAAGGAAATCTGGGACTGGTAAAAGCTGCCAGCAAATTTGATGAAACCCGTGGTTTTAAATTCATTTCCTATGCCGTTTGGTGGATCCGCCAGTCAATAATTCAAGCACTTTCTGAACAAACCCGTATTGTGCGTTTGCCGCTAAACCGACTGTCATCGATTAATAAAATCAGCAGGGCTATTCCTTATTTAGAACAGGAATATGAACGGGAACCAACCGATGATGAAATTGCCACCTATCTTGAATTGGGTAACGATGAGGTGAAAATAGCCAATGACATAAAAAAACGTCATGTCTCTTTTGATATGCCCCTTTCATCAGATAGCGATAATGAGTTCAATTTGTACGATGTTATTCAGACAGGAAATATACCTTCACCGGATAACCACAGTTTGAATGAGTCGCTATCAACTAATGTATTTAGGGCTTTAGGCAAGTTGAGTTTGCGGGAAGCCGAAATATTGACCATGTCGTTCGGATTGTGCAGTACTCCCATGTATTCGTTACACGACATTGCTATAAAATACGATATGTCATCGGAGCGCATCCGGCAAATAAAAAGTCGCAGTTTATTGAAATTAAAACACTTGTTGCACGGAAAACCCTCATTTTTAGAATATTAA
This sequence comes from Rikenella microfusus, assembly GCA_020719105.1. Classification (GTDB taxonomy): domain Bacteria; phylum Bacteroidota; class Bacteroidia; order Bacteroidales; family SZUA-534; genus GWE2-40-63. The sequence continues at coordinate 2,315 of DYQV01000307.1, read as the reverse complement.
TAAGTAACTAATTGGTATAATAATTAACAACTAAACAAAAATAAAGCTATGGGTAGATCTCAAGAATCATTTAACAAAAAAGAAGTTAAAAACAAAAAAGACAAAAAAAGAAAAGAAAAAGAAAAGAAAAAATTGGCCCGGAAAGACAATGAGAAAAAAGGTGGCCTGGAAGATAATTATGCTTATGTTGACGAAAACGGAATGCTTACCTCAACGCCTCCTGATCCCAAACTGAAGCAGGATATTAAATTGGAAGATATTGTAATTAGTATCCCAAAACGCGATGCCTCTGAAAAAGCCGACCCCATTAGAAAAGGCGTGGTAACCTTTTTTAACGATTCAAAAGGTTTTGGTTTTATCCGCGATATGGAAACACAGGAAAGTGTTTTTGTGCACGTAAACAATTTACTGGAAGAAATTAAGGAAAACAACATGGTTACCTTTGAGGTAGTGCCCGGACAAAAAGGTCCAACAGCTGTTCAGGTAAAGTTGTTTAAGAAACCCGAAGCAGTTAAAGTTACCCCCCAAATAGTTGAAGACGAAAAAGTAGCTGATGTTACTGATACGGAAATTGACCCCAGTTAATTGCCCTTTATTTTTTTGTCAACATCCTTTTATCAAAAATCAGGATGCACTTAAAATCCGATTTGTTCCGATTTAATTGCATCCTGATATTTTTCGTTGGTGTATTTCGATAAATACATCTTAAAAAATCCTTATATTTATACACCGTATATCCGCAAGTCAGGGTTTGACTTATTGAAAAACAGCACATTGACGAATGGGGCAAAAATTAGTCAAGCTCTGACTAAGATATACTCTGACTAAATTCATTTTTTATGATAGATTTTAAAGCACTATTTAAAATTACCTACGGGCTTTATGTGGTAAGCTCAGGCGACAAAATCCGTGGGAACGGGTTTATTTCAAATACCGTTTTTCAGGTTACATCAGAACCTACCGTATTTGCGGCCAGTTGCAATAAAAAGAACTTTACCAGCCAATTGATAGAAAAGACAGGACGTTTTGCCGTTACTGTGTTGCACCCAAAAACCGACCCTGAAATAATCAGCAAGTTTGGCTATAAAAGTGGCTCCGATTTCAACAAACTTTCCGGTATGGAAGTGAAATATGGTGAAACGGGTGTTCCCATCATCCTAAATGGAGGCATTGCCTATTTGGAATGCAACGTAATTCAAAAAATTGATGTGGGAACCCATTGGCTCTTTATGGGTGAATTAATAGATGCTCAGCTTTTAGATGATTCAAAAGACCCATTAACTTACGCATTCTATCGGCAAGTTTTAAAAGGAGTGGCTCCAAAAAATGCACCAACCTACATTGACCCATCAAAATATGAAACCAAACAGGAACCTACCAAATCGGGCCGCCATAGATGCACCCTTTGCGGATACATTCACGATGATTCGATTGAAGATACAAAATTTGACGATTTACCCATGAATTGGGTTTGTCCGGTCTGCTCCGCCGAAAAAGAATTCTTTACTGAAATTTAACCTTATAAAATAATATACATCATGTCAAAATCAATAAAAGGATCAAAAACAGAGCAAAACTTATTAAAAGCTTTTGCCGGCGAATCGCAAGCCAGAAACCGTTATGAGTTTTTTGCCAGTGTTGCCAAAAAAGAAGGTTACGAACAGATAGCTGCCATTTTTCAGGAAACAGCCAATCAGGAAAAGGAACACGCCAAGCGGTTCTTTAAATTTCTGGAAGGCGGAATGACTGAAATTACCGCAAGCTATCCGGCCGGTATAATCGGAACCACGGCCGAAAATTTAAAAGCCGCAGCCGAAGGCGAAAACGAAGAGTGGACCGTACTTTATCCAGAGTTTTCGGAGATTGCCAAAGAAGAAGGATTTCCGGAAGTAGCTGTTGCGTTTAAAATGATTGCCAAAGTAGAAGCCGAGCACGAGCGCCGGTATTTGAAATTATTGCAGAATATTTCGGAAGATAAAGTCTTTATGAAAGACGGCAAAGTATGGTGGAAATGCCTTAACTGCGGGTATGTTTACGAATCGGTAAAAGCCTTGGAGAACTGCCCGGCCTGCTTGCACCCAAAAGCCTTTATGCAATTAAAGGAAGAAAATTATTGACTTACAATTAATGGATTTATAGAATAGCTCAGAAAATTTCTGGGCTATTCTTTTTTTGAAAAACCCGTTCCTTATCGGAAAAAATAAGTGATTTTATTGATACCTGTATCAGATTCGAAACCTTTTGATTGTATTGAAAATATTTCATGCTATTTGTAATCATTTCAAAGGGCAAGGAAATGGAATACTATGCATGCT
>DYQV01000023.1 GCA_020719105.1 Rikenella microfusus | reverse complement strand
AGGTTTTTGTAAAAAACATTAAAATTATGAAGGAAGCAAAATTACTCCCTATTAAACTTCAAAATAACAACCTTCAATTAGGATAGGTTCCCGTTTTTATTAGTTGAAATCCTTTGGTAAATTCTAACATATAGATGGCTGTATTTTGATAACCTCCATGATCACCCACAGGTACAAAATGCAACTTAGTTTGTAGCAAATCAATGTTCAAGCTGTGTAGACACTTTCTAAAGTCATTTCCGTAAGTATTCAAAGCAATACAAAAATATTTAGTAATGTCATACCCTTGAAAAGAATACTTGTCTGGTTCACCTTTAAAATGATTTCTGTACTTTTCTACAAAATCAATCACCGATGGTTTATTATAATCAATGTATGAGTTTGAGAAAATATGTGTATTGGTATTGTAAAAGTGCTCCAACTCAATGTTATCAAACCTCAACCATCTCGGTTGTCCGAAGAGGGTAATATCATATTCATAGGAATAGCCATTAAGTTTTCCAATCACATCAGTTACAAAAGCCTGATTATCGGATGGCACAATGACAATATTTTTAATTCCTGAAGTGAAAACCTGCTTCAGCACACTATCTTGGGCATCATAATAATATACTTCGTTATATTTTAATTGGTTAATATTATCAGCATTCATTTGTGCATATAATTGTTTTTTAAAATAGGTAATGTAATCTTGGTCTAGATTATTTCCATCGTGGATTACAATGAAATTTTTAGTATCCAATTCGTTTAAAAAGTCAGATGTATGCTGCATTTGCACATCAAAAGGAGGGGTAACTTGAAAAGCATACGGATTACTATCTATAAAGTCACTTTTAACTGATAATGGCGATACAATGCTTATTTCGTGCTCCTTAGCGAAATTACCAACAATAGAAAGAATTTCATTAAAAACGGGACCAATAAATAAATTGTAGTCATCCAGTTTTTCTTTTTTCATCAATTTAATCATATAAGCGGTATCATTACGAGTATCAATAACCTTTACTTCCAAATTGATTCCCATCTTTTTTAAATCATAAAGTGAAAGCAATACTCCTTGGTAAAATTCTAAGAATATTTTAGAGCGTGGATATACTTTATCTTCAATGGTGCCATTTTTAAGAACGGTTACTATGGATTCATTGCCTTCACTATCCTTTGAATAAATATCTTGGTACTTACCCAGGGTATCGTTAATATTTAAGTAGAAAGGCAGAAAAAAGGCAACTTTATAGGTTGTTTTTTTGTCAATTCCCGGATTTGGGCAATGAGCATATAACATAGAGTCTTTAAAAAGTGCATATTGGTCGCGGATTAACTCTTTCTTTGACTCCTGATGAAGATTTGACGAAACTAATAACGAATCAGTAAATTCGTTCCTGGGCAGTTTTATCAATTCGCCATCTTGAAGCATTCGTTCTGAAAGGGAGGGATTTAATTTATAAAGATATTTTTCTTTAATGTTGTACTTTTTCTCAATTCCATAAATAGTTTCCGACTTATTTACTTTATGATAAATAAATTCTTGATCCTTTTCATTAAAATCAACGGGTACTTTTATTTTAATTGTCTGTCCGGTTTGCAGTGTATTTTCTTTTAAAATTCCGTTAGCAGAAATAATAGCATTCTCACTGGTTTGGTATATTGATGCAATATCTTTAAGTGTTTGTTTTTTCTCAACTTTATGTATAATAAAGCTCGAATCTTTGGATGTTGAACTAATATGCAATTCCTTTTTTAATGGTATTTTTTCATTTTGTTGCAGTGGGATTTTCAATAATTCACCAATTCGAATGCCCAATTTTGCTGAGGGATTTTCTGTATATATTTGGTCAATGGTTATTCCATATTTAATAGCTAAATTATATGGGGTATCACCTTTTTCAACTGTATGGTATATATAGCGAGATGTTTTTTGTGCATCATCATTGGACCTAGTTAAATTTTGCACTCTTATTTTCACATATTGATTCACCTTCAGTGCATCGGTAAGGTGAAGGTTATCCATACGGATAGTATCAATTGATACATTATAAGCCTGGCTTATTGCATATAACGATTCTCCATTGCGCACAATGTGGATATAATAGGGAGTACCTCCCAAGCTTACTTTATTGTTTGAACGCTTAATTTCAACGGGTTGATTCTGTCCAATGGATTGATTGGCTAATAATAATAATAGATAAAATAGAACTGCCGAAAATGATTTCATAGAGTTATGTTATTACTGCCGTGAACTACAAAATTAGGAAAATCAATGGGTTAAAAAAAAAGGTTTTTAACAAAAAAGGCTGCTCAAAATTTGAGTCAGCCTTTTTGAAATGAATGTTGTTTAATTAAATTTTAAGCTTTTTTTCAATTTCATCAATATAACCTCTGAATCTTTTATCCGTATCAATTAAATTGTTAACGGTTTTGCAGGCATGCAAAACGGTTGCATGATCTTTTCCACCAATTTGTGAACCTATAGTTGCTAACGATGATTTAGTAAGATTTTTTGCAAAATACATAGCAATTTGCCTTGCTTGAACAATTTCCCGTTTTCTGGTTTTTGAATTAATTATATCGTGGGGCATATTAAAATAGTCGCAAACTGCTTTTTGAATGTGATCAATGGATAATTCCCTTTTTGTATTTTTTACCAACCGATCAATCATTTTTCGGGCTAATTCGAGGGTTATCTCTTTTCTATTTAGCGTTGATTGGGCCAACAGTGAAATTAATGCTCCTTCAAGCTCCCTTATATTAGTAGATATGTGTGAGGCCAGATATTCAACAACCTCATTTGATAATTCTATGCCATCATTATAAATTTTTTGTTTTAGAATGGCTATTCTTGTTTCATAGTCAGGTACTTGCAAATCGGCTGAAAGACCCCATTTAAACCTTGAAAGTAACCGCTGCTCCATACCTTGCAAATCAACGGGCGATTTGTCGGAAGTTAGAATAAGTTGCTTGCTGTTTTGGTGTAAATGGTTGAATATATGAAAGAAAATATCCTGTGTTTTTTCTTTACCGGCAAATTCATGAACATCATCAATAATGAGCAAATCAATCATCTGATAAAAATGAACAAAATCATTTCGGTTATTATTTAAAATTGCTTCAACAAATTGAGTATGAAACTTATTGCCATTTACATAAAGAACCACTTTTTCGGAAAATCTATCTTTCACTTCAATACCAATTGCTTGTGCTAAGTGCGATTTTCCAAGTCCAGAAGCGCCATAAAGAAACAAGGGGTTGAATGCTGTTTTACCCGGATTGTTTGCTACTGCAAAACCTGCTGAACGGGCCAATCTGTTACATTCTCCTTCAACAAAATTATTGAAATTATTGATTGAGTTTAATTGGGGATCAACATGAAGCTTTTGTATGCCTGGTATAATGAAGGGGTTTTTTATTGTTTTTTGATCATCAATAGGCATTGAAAGGGGTCTGTTGCTTAATTCCCTTTTATCATTAGTAGGTAATTTTACGGTATAGGGTGCTGCATTTGAATAAACATTGTTTTCCATAATAACACTGTATTCCAATTTGGCATCAATACCCAATTCCGTTCGTAAGGTTTTTCTAAGTATATCAATATACTGTTCTTCAAGGTACTCATAAAAAAATGGACTCGGTACTTGAATGGTAAGAATATTTTTATCAACCCTAATGGGAACAATTGGCTCAAACCATGTTCTAAAACTTATGGCTGGCACATTATCCTTAATGATGCGCAAGCAATTACTCCAAACTTGCTGGTAATCTTTATTCATTGGTCAATTATTAATAATATTTTGATTCCCCTAAATCGTGAAGCAATTTTGTGAAAAAAAAAGTAAAAAAAAAATTAAATTTCTATTGACTTTTTCAAAAAATAGGTATGGTTTTCTTTATCAATCCTTTAAAAATAAAAAAAAAATAAAAAAAAATAATTGTTTGAAAATCAATCTATTAACTTTAGTAATTCCTTAAAGGACTGATTAATAATGTAATAAAAATGAAATATTAATTTAATAAAAATAAATATATTTAGTTAAATAGAGAGTTAATGAACTGGCACATAACTACCTTCCAAAAATTCAACAATAAAAGCTTCAGGAAAATCGTTTTTCACCTCTTTAAGAAAAGAGCGGGCATTTTCCAAATTCTTCTTTTTTCCGATTAAATAAATATAGGTTCCTCCAAAAAATGCTTCTTCAACATTTTTATATCCGCTGAAATTTTCCGGTATCAATAGTATGGGAGAATTCGAGCTTTTGATTTGTATTTTGTAAATAATTTTATCCTTTGTTGCTTGCTCTTCTTCCTGTCCCTGCTCCACATAAACAGTTTTGCCTAAATTAAAAGCTGAAAACTGCACATATCTTTTAGGGTTCAACCTGAGATCTTCAAGCAACCGGTTTAAATTGTAGGTGGCATTTTCTAAATTGTGGAACAATGTATCGTTATTAATTAACAATCCCATGGTTCCTTCTGAATTATTTATTTTCCGGGTAATCACATCCAATTGCGATAATACGGAATAGGCTTGATTAACCACATGTTTTATATCTGATTTTGCCAGTGAATCGCTGATATTGGCCATATTTGCAATTGCCAACGTAAGAACTTTATTGTTGTTTTTAAGATTTTCAGTAATTGATTCAACATTCCTTAATATATTTATGAAACGGACTTTTCCTCCATCTACAATGGTATCAAGGTTTGAAGTGGATCGCTCCAGATTGGAAAATGTTGCCTTTATATTTTTAAAACTATCTGAAATATCTTCACGGGTCTGTTCATCAAAAATAACCTTAACTATTTCAATCACATCTTCCATCTCTTTCATTAAGCTTTCGGCCTTATTTTTTAGCGGCAACATTTGAACACTCACCATTTCCTGTAAAGTTCCTTCAAAATCAGGAATTAAGGTATCACCCGATACTTGCCATTCTGTTTCTTGCCCAACTTTCAATTCAATGGCTTTTGTTCCCATCAAATCACTGCTAAAAATCCTTGCAACGGTTGTTTTATGAAAGCGGTATTCTTTTTTAATAGCAATCTCAACTACCAAATGGCTGGAATTGTCGGGCATAAAATGAATATTGCGCACTTGACCAACTTTGAATCCATTTATAAGCACCGGATTGGTAACCGCTAAACCGTCAATCCGCTCATATACTACATAATACAAATCATCGGTATTAAATGTGCCTTTACCTTTCAAAAAGTTAAGCCCCCATATTAGTGCAACAAGGGAGAATATGGACACAAGTCCTATTTTAAAATATGCTATCCGCTTCATATAAATGCTTTATTGGTCAATAACTTGCTTTAAATCTACTCTATTATTATTTTTAAATGCAACGATAAAAGCTCCCGGAAATTTCACTTTTATATTTTGAAGCTCAATTTTTATCTCTTCATATTTAGCCGATCGTCCGATGGTATATTTAAAGGTATTGTTTTCTTTATACTCAAATATATCTGAATATCCATTAAAAATTGGGTGATCCAATCCAAGTTTTTTGGTTGATGAGGTTATTTGCACCCGGAACACCACTTCGTTATTAATAGCTGTGATTGATTTATTAGGGTCATAAATAATTGAATCAATCGGATTATTAGTTAATTTATTACGGAGTTCATCCGTAGGAGCCAATTCCAATTCTTCCATTTCAAAATAAATAAAGTATTTTTTTATGGCCCGGTAAATTGACGAGGCAAGGTAATCTTGTCCGGTTTCACTTATCAAAAATTCTTCTTCATTAGGATGCGATACAAAACCAACTTCAACTAAAATACTGGGCATGGAAGTATTCCAAAGAACCAAAAAACCGGCCTGTTTAACACCTCTATCGGTACGCTTTGCTTTTTCCCTGAATTCCTCCTGAACATAAGAGGCCATATTTAAACTTTTTTCTAGATAGGTGTTTTGCATCAGAGAAAAAATAATGTATGATTCTGATGAATTTGGATCAAATCCCTCGTATTTTGAATGGTAATTTTCTTCGAGTACAATAACAGAATTCTCTTTTTGAGCTACTTCAAAGTTTCCTTGTGTTTTGTGTAAACCCATGGCATAAGTTTCGGTACCAACTGGTTTATTGCTTTTATTTGAATTGGCGTGTATTGAAATGAAAAGATCGGCATTATTCTTGTTTGCAATATCTGCCCTTTTATCAAGAGGGATAAATTCATCAGTTTTTCGGGTATAAATTACCTGCATATCGGGTAAGTTTTGCTCAACATACATTCCAACTTTAAGCGTAATGTCCAGAACAATGTCTTTTTCTTTTGCCTTTTGCCCGGTGGCTCCTGAATCTTTTCCTCCGTGACCTGCATCAAGAACCAATATCCTTTTCTTTTTAGGGTTATCGGAACCATAACCTAAAAAAGTAAAATTTCCCAATAGGACCAAGGTAATTAAAAGAATTTTTCCAATCATAACTCTGTTAACCTTTAAAAATTCATTAGTTTTGACACATGTTTGTTAAGTTAAACATATTTTACAAAAATAGTATATTATATCTGATTTGAAAACTAAAAACCTCATTCCGGGATTCATTTTTTATTTAATTTATAATTCAACAGCTTATTCCCAACTTCCTGAATTTGAAAATGTTAAAATTAATTCAGAGGTAAAGGTGTTGATGTCTGATTCAATTCAATTCAACTCACAGCATTTGATTAATGATACGGCATTTCAAGATACAGGGACTGTTTTGAATCAATTAAATTATAGTGATGATTCCATAACTACTCCAGCAAAAACCCGAAGTTTCAATGAATTTAAGGAAAAAGTAACCTATACCGCTAAGGATTCCACTATTTATTCCATTGATGGGCAAAAAGTATTTCTTTTTGGCGATGCCGTTATAAATTATGAAGACATTGTGCTCAAGGCAGCTTACATTGAAGTTGACATGGAGCAAAATATAATGTATGCTGAAGGTGCTATTGATAGCAGTGGTGTTTTAGCCGGACAGCCTGAGTTTACTCAAGGCGATGAGACTATGAAGGCAAAAACTATTACTTATAATGTTCGAACTGAAAAAGGATTCATAAAAGGTCTTTATGCTGAACAAGAAGATGGGTATTTGCATAGTGAGCAGACTAAAAAGGAACCCAATGATCAGATTAGCTTATTGCATGGTAAATACTCCACCTGCGAATTAGAAGATCCCCACTTTTATTTATGGCTTTCAAAAGGAAAAGTTATTCCAGGCAAAGCCATTGTAGCAGGCTTTTCTTACTTGGTAATAGAGGATATTCCGCTCTATCCTATTATGATACCATTTGGTTTTTTTCCAACATCAAAAGAAAAAGCATCGGGTTTTCTTATTCCTAAATTTGGGGAGGAAAACAACAGGGGATTTTTTTTACGGGATGGTGGATACTATTTTGCATTTAGCGATTATTTTGATTTATCGCTTAAAGGAGATGTCTATTCCAAAGGTTCATGGCAGGTAAGTGCACAAAGCAAGTATATTTTGCGTTACAAGTTTAGCGGCAATTTTAATGTGGCTTATTCAAAAGTTGTGGAAGGAGAACCAGAATTGGCCAATTATTCAGAATCGAATCAATACAGCATTCAATGGTCGCATACGCAAGATCCGAAGGCAATGCCCAATAGCAACTTCAGTGCCAATGTGAATTTTACCTCTATGGATAATAATAAGTACAACGCAACCAATTCAACGGACTATCTTTCAAATACAACCAGTTCAAGCATTTCGTTTCGAAAAACCTTTGCCAATACTCCTTTTAGCATGTCAATGAATCTGGCCCATTCACAAAATACCCAAACCAAAATTGTAAGCTTCAGTTCTTTACCACAAATGACCTTTAATATGAACCGGATTTTCCCGTTCCGCCGGAAAGTGGCTGTTGGCAAAACCCGATGGTACGAAAATATTGGGATTACTTATGCCGGAAACATGAAAAACTCTATTTCAGCGCCCGATTCCATTATTTATACCCCTGCGGCAAAAGAGCTTTTTAAAAACGGAATCCAGCATTCAATTCCGTTAAGTACCTCAGTAAAGGTTTTAAAGTATTTTAATCTTTCGCCCAGTTTCAATTTTACCGATAGGACCTATTTTGAGCGGACATTCAAATCATCAGGCATGTATATTAATAACGGAAAATTGGAAGATACCATTATGTACAACAAACAAAAAGGGGTGTATAATGTATTTGATTATTCTTATGGGTTAGGCTTGGGTACCATACTATATGGCATGTATCAATTTAAAAGTGAACGTATTAAAGCCATCAGGCATGTAGTTACGCCTTCAGTATCACTAAGTTATCGCCCCGACTTTCAAGAAGCCAAATGGGGATATTACCTTCCCGATCCCACGAGCAAGGATACTATTAAAACAGTTTATTATTCTCCTTACAAAGATGGTATTTATGGAGTTCCCGGGGCTGGAAAATCTGGCTTAATTAACTTTTCGTTGAATAATAATTTAGAAATGAAAGTAGCCAATAAAAAAGATACCGTTACCAATGAAGCAAAAATAAAACTATTAGAATCGTTGAGCTTTTCCACATCGTATAATATGTTGGCTGATGCGTTTAACTGGGCCCCACTTAGTATTTCAGCCCGTACTACTCTTTTTAAATTACTTGCAATTAATATTTCATCCACAGGAAACTTTTATGCATTGGACGATTCCACAGGCAAACCAATCAATGTATTTCAAATTAAACGATACCCAGGTCAACTGATGCGTATAACAAGTGTAAGAGCTTCAACCGGAATTTCATTCAATTCGGAAAACCTCTTCGGTAAAAGTAAGAATAAAGATATGGGCAATATACCAGAAGGTGAAAATCAACCCAACATGGGAATTAATGGGATTGCTCACAATCAGAAATATTACGAATATGATTACTTTAAAATCCCTTGGAATTTGCGGTTTGATTATTCGTTTGGTTATCAAAAGCCCGGATTTGTATCTGAAGTTATTCAAACCTTGAGCTTTTCAGGCGATTTTAGCTTAACTCCAAAATGGAAAATTGGAGTTCAATCGGGTTGGGATTTTAATGCAAATCAATTTTCGTTTACCAATATTCACCTTTCCCGCGATTTGCATTGCTGGGTAGCAACCTTAAGTATGGTTCCCTTTGGCGAAAGGCAAAGTTACAGTTTTTCCATTGGAGCTAAATCATCCATATTGCAAGACCTGAAATACGATAAAAACCAAAGCTGGATGGATAATGCATATTAATTTTTTTAGCATGATACCAGCACAAATAATTACCATAGGCGATGAAATCTTGATTGGCCAGATTACAGATACCAATTCCGCTTGGATAGCCGTTGAATTGACCAAAATGGGTTTTAGCGTTCAAAAAATGACATCAATTTCCGATACGGAAGAAGCCATTGTTGAATCCGTCAACTATGCTTTAGGGCAGTCAAAATTAGTGATACTTACCGGAGGATTAGGACCCACAAAAGATGATATTACCAAAACCACTTTGAGCAAATTATTTGGAACCCCACTAAAATTCAACCCGCAGGTTTTTGAAGATGTGGAAGCATTTATTCAACAACGGGGTGGGGCAATGAATTCCCTAAACCGCGACCAAGCATTATTTCCCGTTGGAGCAACATTGCTGAGGAACAAACAGGGAACTGCACCAGGAATGTGGTTTGAGAAAAACGGTACTGTGTTGGTGAGTTTGCCTGGTGTACCTTTTGAAATGAAAGGATTAATGCAGCAGGAGGTCATTCCCAAACTCAAAACAACGTTTGCCTTACCATACATTCATTACCAAACAGTAATGGTAACAGGCCTTGGGGAATCACAGTTAGCCCTGATTATTGAAGATTGGCAAAACCAGCTTCCCCAAGGGATGAAGCTGGCTTATTTGCCATCGCCGGGAATTGTTAAACTGCGGTTGGGATATGTTGCAGAGCAACAAGAAGTTACCGAACTTTTAGTTGATGAACAAATTGAAAAACTGAAACAGTTAATTCCAAATAATATATTTTCAGACACTGAAGAATTACTGGAAGTAATAATTGGTAACTTATTAAAAACTAGGTTTAAAACCATAAGTTGTGCTGAAAGTTGCACCGGTGGAACCTTGGCTGCAACTATAACTTCAGTGGCAGGAGCATCCACCTATTTTAAAGGGGGTATTATAGCTTATTCCAATGAAGTTAAGGAAAAATTACTTGGGGTTTCAACTGATTCCATTCATGCTTATGGTGCAGTCAGCCAGCAAGTGGTGGAACAAATGGCGGCAGGAGTAAAGTTGGTGTTAAAAACCGACTATGCTATAGCCACAACGGGTATTGCCGGACCCGATGGGGGTACCTCTGAAAAACCGGTTGGTTCTGTTTGGATTGGAGTGGCTACACCCAAAATGGTAGTTTCAAAACAATTCAAATTTGGAAATGAACGAAAAATTAATATAACCCGCACCACTATTGCTGCATTAAATATGCTGAGGCAGGTACTCAATGATGAAACTATTACAAATTGATAATCAACGCTTTAATAGAATATATATTTGTGTTGTGGTGTGTAAAATACAGCGCAAACGAAAAAAAGTGATTTTTTTTAACAAAAAAGGTTTATTTGTTTGATTAATTGAATTAAAATCACGTATTTTGCATTCCGATTTTTGAGATGTAAAAAGAATTTAAATGATAGAGTGATGTCAAAGATTTGTCAAGTTACAGGAAAAAAAATGATGGTGGGCAACAACGTAAGCCACTCAAACAAGAAAACTAAAAGAAGGTTCTATCCGAACTTATTCAATAAAAAGTTTTATCTCCCTGAAGAAGACCGTTGGATTGTTATCAAGGTATCTGCTGCGGGTATCCGAAATATCAATAAAAACGGTTTGAACAATGTGTTGAAACAGGCAAAAGCCAAAGGGTTTATTAATCAGTATTAAATAGTATTAAAATGGCTAAAAGAGCAAAAGGTAATAGGGTTCAAGTGATTTTGGAATGTACTGAACATAAAGCCAGCGGAAGACCGGGTACTTCAAGGTATATTACTAAAAAGAACAAAAAAAATACCCCTGAAAGAATGGAAATGCGTAAGTATAACCCAATTCTTAAAAAAGTAACTGTACATAAAGAAATTAAATAGATTAGAACATGGCAAAGAAGGTAGTTGCAACGTTAAAATCAGGTGAAGCCAAAACTTATGCAAAAGTTATCAAAATGGTTAAATCGCCTAAAACAGGTGCTTATCAATTCAAGGAAGAAATTGTAAACTCAGAGCACGTAAAAGATTTTTTCAGTAAATAAAATATTGATTGAGTAATACAAAAAAGCTTTCTTCGTCCGCGGGGAGAGCTTTTTTTGTTAAACAGTCTTTTTTACCAAATTACCAATTGTATAAATATTATCAACTATGGGATTTTTTTCTCGCACTAAAAAAGATAATCTCGACAAGGGATTGGAAAAAACCAAAGAAAGCGTTTTCAAAAAACTTTCGAGGGTAGTAGTTGGCAAATCAACTGTTGACGATGAAGTTCTTGATAATCTGGAAGAAGTGCTGATAACCTCAGATGTAGGTGTTGAAACCACGTTGAAGATTATTGAGCGTATTCAAAAAAGGATAGTAAAAGAAAAATATATTGGCACCAGTGAACTAAATGCCATCCTTAAAGAAGAGATTGCTGAGCTTTTGCAAGAAAACAATTCCATAGATGCTACAGAATTTGTTGTTCCCGAAACTATCAACAAAGTACCTTATGTAATAATGGTGGTTGGGGTAAACGGAGTAGGCAAAACTACCACCATTGGTAAATTGGCTTATCAATACAAAAAAGCCGGTAAATCAGTTGTTATTGGAGCTGCCGATACTTTTCGTGCAGCCGCTATTGACCAACTGGAGATTTGGGCTCAACGGGTTGATGTTCAATTAATTAAACAAAAAATGGGTGCCGATCCGGCATCCGTAGCGTTTGATACCGTTCAATCGGCCGTGAAAGCAAATGCCGATGTGGTTTTGATTGATACGGCCGGACGTTTGCATAACAAAATTAACCTGATGAACGAGCTTTCGAAGGTTAAAAAAGTGATGCAGAAAATTATTCCGGAAGCTCCCCATGAAGTATTGCTGGTTTTGGATGGTTCAACCGGACAAAATGCATTTGAACAGGCTAAGCAATTCACTTTGGCAACGGAAGTTACCGCATTGGCTTTAACTAAACTTGATGGCACCGCCAAAGGTGGAGTTGTTATTGGAATTTCCGACCAATTCAGAATACCGGTCCGGTATATTGGGGTAGGCGAAGGAATGGACGATTTGCTGGTATTTAACCGGCTTGAATTTGTTGATTCGCTCTTCAAATAATACAAACAGGGCCTTAGGGTCCTTTTTGGTTTTATAATCGGGCCACAATTATTTACACAAATGGAAAACATGAAAAAAACGGTCAACATATTTACACTGGGTTGTAGCAAGAACCGGGTCGATTCTGAAGTGACGATGAAACAATTGTCAGAGAACGGCTATTCTGTGGTTCATGAATCGGCAAAAGAAAAAGCAGACTTTGTTTTGATAAATACTTGTGGCTTTATTGGCGATGCCAAAGAGGAATCCATTGAAACCATATTAAATTTTGTAAAGGCCAAAGAAAATGGAATGGTTAAGAAAGTTTTGGTTTTCGGTTGTTTGAGTGAACGTTACAAGGATGAATTGATGAAGGAAATCCCGGAAGTGGACGCATGGTTTGGAAAATTTGAATTACCAAAAATGCTGAAGTATATGACTGCCAGCCATTTTCCTACATTAATGCCGAACCGGATCATTACCACACCCAGCCATTATGCTTTTCTTAAAATATCGGAAGGGTGTAACCGGGGATGCTCCTTTTGCGCCATTCCCAATATTACCGGAAGCCATATTTCGCGCACAATGGAGTCGTTGGTTGAGGAAGCAACTTCTCTGGTGGCTAACGGCGTAAAAGAACTGATTTTAATTGCCCAGGAATTATCGTATTATGGGATTGATTTGTACAAAAAGCAAATGTTGGCACCCTTAATGGAACAATTAGCCCAAATACCAGGGCTGGCTTGGTTGCGCATCCATTATACCTACCCGGCCCGTTTCCCCATGGATATTTTACCAGTGATGGCAAAATACCCCAATATCTGCAAATACATGGATATTGCCTTGCAGCACATCAGCCATCCAATGCTATCAGCCATGCGCCGTAATGTAACCAAGGAAGAAACATTTACTTTGATCCGCGCATTTCGCGAACAGGTACCGGGCATCAACTTAAGAACTACACTAATGGTGGGGCATCCCGGTGAAACGGAACAGGATTTTCAAGAACTGGTTCAGTTTGTTAAAGACATCCGGTTTGAACGGTTGGGTGTTTTTACTTATTCACATGAAGAAAACACCTACGCCTGGAATAATTATAAAGATGAGGTACCTGATGAAATCAAGCAAAGGCGTGCCGATGAAATTATGGAAATTCAACAGCACATTTCATTGGAGCTTAACCAACTTAAAATAGGAAAAACTTTCAAAGTGCTCATAGATAGAAGAGAGGGTGAATACTATATCGGACGGACCGAATTTGATAGCCCAGAAGTTGATAATGAAGTGCTAATTACTACATCAAAAAGGTTAGCCATAGGAACTTTCAAAGAAGTAATGGTAACCGAAGCCGATGAATACGATTTATATGCCAAACTGGTTTGATTGGGATTAAGCGGCATCAAATGCCATTTTTTAAAAGTGGTATTTTCACTACCTTAAAAGGTGGACTTAAAGACTATTTTTGAAAAGCAAATTTTGAAAAAACAATGTTCACTATTTGACTTATTAAAGGGTTTTATTAAACGGGAAGTGCTTGCAATAGGACTTGTAGGTCAATTGGCCTCTTACAAAAAGATAAAAAGGATGAGCTCAAAAAAACCAATTCACCAACCTAGTTTAGGACATAAGCTATTACGCAGCTATGTTGACATATTCCTGTATTCTTTTTATAATCGGGTAACCATTGTTGGAAAAGAAAATGTTCCCAAGAATGCTCCGGTGATATTGGCTATAAATCATCAAAATTCATTAATGGATGCACTCACTGTTCTCTGCACCTTGCGCAGTCAGCCAGTTTTCATGGCAAGAGCTGATATTTTCAAAAAACCAGTGGTTGCAAAAATCTTACGTTTTTTCAAAATAATCCCAATTTTCAGGATGCGTGATGGGAAAGAAAACCTTCAAAACAATGATGCCTCATTTGATGAAGCGGTGGGTGTTTTGCTTGATAGAAAACGGTTGGCCATTTTGCCTGAAGGCAACCATTTTGGCCACCGTAGGCTGAGGGTATTAAAAAAGGGAATTGCTCGGATAGCCTTTCAAGCTGAAGAGCGCTCTGGGTTTGAATTGGGAATCCAAATTGTGCCTGTTGGTCTTGATTATTCTAATTACATAAATTTTGGTGCTGATTTATTGGTTCATTTCGGGGAGCCATTTCCGGTAAATAAATACAAGGAAATGTATATGGATAACCCCCAAAAAGCCATGAATGCCTTTATGCAAGAGCTTAGAGAACGTATGTTGCCTCAGATGCTAAATATTGACGATGAAAAAGACTATGAAGAGTTAGCCTTACTGAAAGATATTTACATTAAACATTTAGTTTATCGTAAGGATTTGGATACGGATCATACCAATATTCGAAATAACTCCCAATTAATCGCCGATAAAATTATAGCATTCAAAGAGATGGAACCGGAGAAGTTTCAAAAAATGGCTGATAAAGGTAAAGAAATTTTGACAGACCTTCAGAAACTGGATTTTAGATTATGGGTACCCGCAAAAGGCCGATTTCTGGTATTGTGGAGTCTAATGGGAACCATATTTCTATTCGCCACGTTCCCTCTTTTTTTAGTCGGTTTTGTTTTTAACTTCTTACCATTTTATATTCCAGTACTATTTACTAAAAAAATAAAAGATCCCCAGTTTGTCAGTTCCATACGTTTTGGGTTTTCTATTTTGACTTTTACTTTATTTTATATAACATATTTAGTTGTATTTCTGATATTTATAAGTCCAATTTATTATTCATTAGGCACTTTCATTTCTGTTTTTATATTGGGCCTTTTTAGTTATGAGTATTATGCCATATTTGCAAAGAACATAGCAAGGTGGAGGGCGTATTACTTCAAAAAGAAGGAAAACCCGACATGGATTCGTTTAATACAGAATTGGAATGAATTGACGAGTCAAATTGCAAATATCATCCAATAATTAGCCATGCACCTCGATTTTATTGACCGTTTTTATTTTCAAGATAAGGAGCTTTTTGAAAGCAATAACATTGAAGATGAAAAGGTCGTTGTGATTTCGGTATATGAAGTTATAAAAGTAATAAATGGAATCCCTTTGTTTTTTGAGGATCATTTGGAACGGCTCAACAATTCGCTGGCCTTATCGGGTTTGAAATACCCCTACCTAAAATTTGAGGAATTAAGCACTCAAATCGCGGCTCTTTGCAAGGAAAACGATAAATATATTGGAAACATTGAACTGCGGATTTCGGCATTACCAGAAAATAAAAACGTTATGCTACTTGGGTTTATTCCCCACCATTATCCCAAACCTGAAGATTACTCAACAGGAATCAACGTAGGCTTACTTCTGGCTGAAAGACCCCTGCCCAATGCCAAAGTCAAAAATACCGATACCCGCATAAAAGCAAATAAATACTTGGCTGAAAACAAACTTACGGAAGTACTACTTTATAACCACGAAGGATTGATTACCGAGGGAAGCAGGAGCAATGTATTTTTTATAAAAGGACAACAGGTTTTTACTGCTCCCGCAAGTATGGTTTTGAAAGGAATATCGAGAAAATATGCCATTAAGACCCTGTCGAAATTGGAAGTCCCATTTTCTGAGGAAGCCATACATATCGGTGATTTGTCTCAAATGGATGCCGGATTTATTTGTGGTACTTCACCGGGTATATTGCCGTTGAATGCGGTCGAAGAAAAATTACTGGATACCAAAAACCCAGTTCTTCAGAAGATTTTGGTAGGTTTTAACAATCAAGTAACCGATTATTTAGCTTTTAAATCTAATAATCACCGTTAACATCGGTTAAAACTTCAAAACCATCTGGAGTAACCAACACCGTATGCTCGAATTGGGCCGAGAGTTTGCTATCGACAGTGCGGGCCGTCCAGCCATCTTTTTTATCAACCACCACCTTGGCTCTTCCTACATTAATCATCGGTTCAATGGTGAAAATCATTCCGGGTTTCATAACAGCACCTGAATTTCTTCGGGCAATATGATCCACTTGGGGATCTTCATGAAAATGAACACCTACGCCATGTCCGCAAAACTCATATACCACGCTGTATCCTTTTGCTTGAGCATAGCGACTGATGGCAAACCCGATGTTTCCAAAATTGTTTTCAGGTCTAACCTCTTTAATTCCCAAGTTTAAGCAATGCTTGGTGGCTTCAATCAAATCACTGGCTTCTTCCGATATTTCACCTACGGTGAACATGCGGCTGGTATCGCCAAAATATCCATCTAAAATGGTGGTAACATCAATGTTTACAATGTCTCCATCCTTTAAAATAGTCTCTTTCGAAGGGATTCCGTGGCAGATAACATTGTTGGGAGATATACACGATGATTTTGGATATCCGTTGTAGTTCAGGGTAGCTGAAATGGCTCCATGTTGCTTAAAATAATCGGCAATTAAATTGTCAAGGTATTCAGTATTAACTCCAGCTTTAACAAAGGGAGCAATATAATTAAGCGATTGAGCTGCTATTTGAGAGCTTTTTCGGATTCCAGCAATCTGTTCCTGATTTTTAATAAGAATAGCCATGGTATTTTTTAATAATCAAGGTGCAAAAATGCTGAAAGTTTTACAATAAATAAAATTAACCCGGATTATTCATTAATAATCCTGACGATTTAGCTACACCTCAATATTGG